>DATEOX010000405.1:0-5190 GCA_035273585.1 Thermoanaerobaculia bacterium | reverse complement strand
TGCCGGTGCGCGCGGCCTCCTCGCGCAACTCGTCCAGGCGCCGCTCGTCGATCATCGCCGGCCGCCCAGCGCAAAGGCCAGCAGCGACCCGAGGGCGATCGCACCGGCGGCGGCCGCGGCGGCGGTCCACCCCTCGCGCAGCAGCGTCGTCGGGACCTGCGGCGTGGCGGGGAGGTTGTACTGACGCGCGTCGCCGCGGACGAGGAAGAACGCGTGCGTGCCGCCGACGCTCGTCTCCGTCGGGTTCCAGATGCTTGCGTCGGTCATCCCCTGCCCGTGCAGCTTCTCGATGCGCGCGTCGGCGACGCGCTGCAGCTCATCGAGATCGCCGAAGAGGATCGAGCCGGTCGGGCAGGCCTTCGCACACGCGGGCTGCAGGCCGTCCTTCTGACGGTCGTAGCAGAAGGTGCACTTGAAGGCGCGGCCGTCGTCGGGGCGGCGGTCGACCACGCCGAAGGGGCAGGTCACGACGCAGTAGCCGCAGCCGTTGCAGATGTCGGGCTGGATGTAGACGCCGCCGAACTCCGTCCGGACGATCGAGCCGGTGGGACACGCCTCGAGGCATCCGGCATGCTCGCAGTGCTTGCAGACATCGGACGAGAACTGCCAGGTCATGTGCGACGGCGAGTTGCCGCCATGGCCGACCGCCGTCTCGTGCTCGACGAACTTCACGTGGCGCCAGGTCGAGTGGCCGAGGGCGCGGGTGTTGTCGTACGACATGCCGGTGAAGCGGAAGCCGTCGTCCGGCACGCCGTTCCATTCCTTGCACGCGACCTCGCACGCCTTGCAGCCGATGCAGAGCGTGGAGTCGGTGAAGAAGCCGGTGGTGGTCAGTGTCATTCTGAGCCGCGCAGACGGCGAAGAATCCGTCCCTTCGGGCGCCGCGCGTGATCGGTACGGATCCTTCGCCCTCTGCGGGGCTCAGGATGACACAAACTACCGTGTCGCGCGCCGCCTCAATCCTCCCACATCGAGCCCGATCACGCGCAGGAAGACGCGCGGGATGAGCCCGGTGAAGTCGCGCGCGTAGCCGATGCGCAGCCGGTTGCCGTCCGCCAGCACGTCCAGCCGGTTGGCCACGAACGGCAGCGCGATGGTCGTCACCGGGCCGCCCGCGCCGACGAGGATCACCCGCGACTCGCTGGCGTTGGCGGTGACGACGGCGAAGAGGCCGTTGGCCAGCGCCTGCACGTCGTAGTCGCCGAGGAGGGGCAGCACCAAGCGGGCGCCGGGATTGAGGTCGCGATCGATGTGCACGGCCAGGGTGTCGTGGCCGACGAGCAGGTACTCCCGGCCGTTCCAGGCGATGCGCGCGGAGCCGACGCCGCGCGCATCGAGGAGTGTCCTGGCCTCGCCGATCGGCGTCCCGCCCGCGCTGACTCGCCGGCCGAGCACGAGCTGGGTGTTCGAGCCGATGAACTGCGTCCAGATCACGAGGAACTCGCTCCCGTTCCAGATCACCTGCGGCGCGGTGTTCAGCGCGTCGGTCGGATTGACACGGATGCCCCCCTGCGCGGCGACGCTGCCTCCTTCCGTGACGAGGGTCATCAGGATGTTGCTGAAGGGGGACGAGCCGAAGAGGTCCGAGGTCCAGACGACGAGCCAGTCGCGCCCGTTCGAGGCCACGCTCGGCGAGTTGCCATTGCCGAGGTTGACGGGCGCGCCGCGCGTGTCGCCGGCGGGGCCGACGCGCACCGCGGCGATGCGATTCGCCCCCGGCTGCTCCTGCCACACGGCGAGCGCGTCGCCGGAACCGACCGCGATGTCCGCCTCGCTCTGCGCAAATGCGCTCGGCGCGAGCACGTGATCCGTGGCCCGCACGCCGTTCTCATCGACATGTCCCCACCAGATCTGGTTCCGCCCCAGCGACGCCTCGGTCCAGAGGACGGTCGTCCCGAGCGGGTCGCGCAGGATGGCCGGCGCGTTCTGCGCCTGGGCGAACTCGGAGACGATGCTGGACTGGCTGATGTCCGGCACGATGGGCGCCGGCGCGGTGGCGAACGCGATCTGGTCGACGTCGTCGTTCGTCCGCTCCACGACGGCCAAGGCGATGGAGGTCACGCCGGCATCGATGGACGGCGCGCGCCGGTCGAAGTTGCGCGGGAAGCACCCGCTCGCGCCGGGCGCCTCGGTGGTGAAGCGGCGATGGCAGATCGCATGGTCGGCGGTCCAGACGGCGATGAACGAGCTCCCCTCGAAGGTCAGCGCGGCGTCCGACGCCGGATCGTTGGTCAGGGTGAGGAACGCGGTAGAGGAGCCGCTCGGCCCGAAGAAGAAGGCGCTCACCCCCTTCTCGCCGGCGAAGACGGCCACGTATTCGGTGCCGGTGCTGCCGAGGGCGTACGAGGCCGGCTGATCGAAGATGCGCCCGATCGTGCTCACCTCGCCGCCAGAGGTCATCAGCACCGCGTCCTCACCGTCGCCGCGCCGGCCGATGAAGAGGAAATCGCCGCGCAGCGCCGCGGCCTTCGGCGCGGTGAGCAGCGTCGCGCTCGACGCCAGGACCTTGCCGTTGCGGTCGACCAGCGCCGCGCGGTTGTTCCAGCCCACGCCGTACGCGCTGCCGTTCCACGCCACCGCCGCGCCGCCCGTCCCGATCTCCGTGCCGGTGGCGAGCACCACGCGCGAGTTGTTGACGATCGCACCGTCTTCCGTCAGCCGCAGCGCCTCGACCAGCGGACGCGGCCCACTGAAGGACGCCGACGAATAGTTGCGCGTCCAGACGATGAAGTACTCCGCGCCGTTCCAGACCGCGGCCGGCGCGCTGCCCGGCCCGAGGTCGATTGCGCCGCCCTGCTTCGGCGAGCCTTCCGGCGTATAGACCCGAGCCCAGACGCGCCCCGAAGACAGGTCGCCCGCGCTGAGCCGCTCCTCCCAGACGATGACGAAGCTGTTCGAGCCCATGGCCAGCACCGGCTTGTCGCGGAAGCCGCCGCCCGCCGGACCGAAGCGCTGCGGGGAGAGGGCGAGCTCGCCCGAGTCGGTGGTCAGGCCGGCGGCGAGCGCCGGGAGGGACACGAGGAGCGTGAGGAGGAGGAGAGCTACGGTGGCTTTCAAGTAAGGGGCTCGCTTTTCCGTACGCTGCAGGTCAGCGCTTTCGATTCGAAGATCCGGACATTCGGCTCTTCGCTGATGGCGAGCAAATCGTTGACCACATCGCCCGTCACCAATCCGCGCGGGCCCCAATGGTATGGCATCCCGACCTGGTGCACCCGCTTTCCCTGCACGTCGAGCGACGGCATGCGCGTGGTGACCAGAGCCCGCGCCTCGATGGAAGCGCGCGCCGTGGAGACGACGATCATCTCGCCATTCGCCACGCCCACTTCCGCCGCGAGCTCGGGAGAGATCTCCGCGAACAGCTCCGGTTGCAGCTCCGCGAGATGGCTGAGGGTCCGTGACATGCCGCCGGCCGTGTGATGCTCGGTGAGTCGATACGTCGTCAGAATGTACGGGAACCGCGGGTCGGGCGTTTGCGCGTAGCGATTGTCCGGCCGCTCCATCTTCGACGCCGCCGGGTTGATCTGCTGCGCGTGCAGCGGGTTGCGCAGGTTCGACTCCAGCGGCTCGTAGTGCACCGGCAGCGGCCCATCCTTCAGCCCCGACGGCACATACAACCTCCCCAAACCCTCGGGGTGCATGATGAAAGGCGCGTCGCCGGCCAGCGCCTCGTCGCCGCCTTTCTTCGCATCGGCCTTGTAGTCCGGCGCCTTCCCCTTGGTAAAGTCCGGCACGTCATCGCCCACCCACTCCCGCTGCTCCGCGTCCCACCAGACGAGCTTCTTCCGCTCGCTCCACGGCGCGCCGTCGGGCTTGGCCGAGGCGCGGTTGTAGAGGATGCGCCGGTCGAGCGGCCAGGCGTAGCCCCAGCCGTGGTCATACTTGCCGTGCGGCTCGCGCTTGTGGGCCTTGTTCTCGCCGTCGAACACGCCGGAGTAGATCCAGCAGCCGCACGTCGTCGAGCCGTCGTTCTTCAATTCGCCAAAGTGCTTGATGGCTTGGCCGTCTGTGCGCGAGCCATGGATCTCACGCAAGATCTCCTCGGCATCCTCATCGCGGTAGTCCCAGGCCAGCGCGCGCAGGCCTGCGTCGCGCGCGGTATCCGTGGCCATGGCCTTCATCCGCCGCCCGAGGTCGACCATGAAGTGCAGCTCGCTGCGCGCATCGCCGGGCGGATCGACCGCCTTCTCCCGCCACTGCAGGAGGCGCTGCGTGTTCGTGAACGTCCCCTCCTTCTCCGCGTACGACGCGGCGGGGAAGAAGAAGACCTCCGTTTCGATGTCTTCCGTCCGCAGCTCGCCGTTGGCGATCTCCGGTGAGTCGAGCCAGAAGGTGGCGGTCTCGATCTCCACCATGTCGCGGACGACGAGCCACTTGAGCTTCGACAGCGCCTTCCGCTCCAGGCCGGAGTTCGGCGCGCCGACCGCCGGGTTCTGCCCCATCACAACCAGCCCCTCGACCTTGCCGTCGGCCATGTCCAGCCAGTAGCCGAAGTGCGAGTGGTCGCCGGTCAGGCGCGGCAGCCAGCCGAAGCCGAAGTCGTTCTCCTTCGTGGCCGCGTCGCCGTAGTACGCCTTCAGCAGCGAGACGATGTACTTGTCGAGGTTGTACCACCACCCCTTCGGCGACTTGTTCTTTTTGATGTACGCCGCGAGTGAGTTGTCCTCGCCCTGATGCGGCATCGGGAGGTAACCGGGGAGGATGTCGTACAGGGTGGGAATGTCGGTCGAGCCCTGGATCGAGGCGTGGCCGCGCAGGGCCATGATCCCGCCGCCCGGCCGCCCGATGTTGCCGAGGAGCAGTTGCAGGATCGCCGCGCAGCGGATGGTCTGCACACCGGAGGAGTGCTGCGTCCAGCCGACGGCGTAGCAGATGGCGGCCGTCTTGTCCGGGCCGGAGGCGCTGGTGAAGACGTCCGCCACCTCCAGGAAGCGCTCCCGCGGGATGCCGCACGTCTCTTCGACCAGCTCCGGGGTGTAGCGGGCGAAGTGGCGCTTGAGCACCTGGAACACGCAGCGCTCGTGCTCGAGCGTTTTGTCCAGGAGAGGCTCGTGCAGCTCCTTCGCCTCGCCGCCGCGATCCTTGGAGTGGCCTGCCTTGTCGTCGTGGTGGCCCGACGCCCCTCCCGCCGAGGACATGCCCTCGTACAACCACGATTCGGGGTCGTACTTTTTCCCGTCCCAGCCGGAGAAG
>DATEOX010000404.1:0-6831 GCA_035273585.1 Thermoanaerobaculia bacterium | reverse complement strand
CCATACGCCTCGGGAATGTCGATGCGCAGCAGATCGAGCTCGCCCGCCTCCAGGAGCAGCGCGCGGGTGAGGGCCCAGTCCTTTGCATGAATTGCGGCGTCGTTGGGCACGACGCGGGTGCGCATGAACTCCTCGGCGATGCGGCCGATGGTCCGTTGGGCCGGCGAGAGGTCCTCGCGTGTGAACACCATGATGTTTTGTTGACTGCCGCGCGGATGGTTGCATATCCTACCTACCGAACGGTAGGTCAATAGCTCCCCCAGCGACCCGGATGCCCAGGTCGGCGCGGCCCGGACCGCGCCGAGGAGAGGATCGGAATCGTCGTGAGACTCGACCGTACAGCGGAACAGACCGACGGCCGGACGGCCGAGGTGTACCGGACGGCGGCGAAGATGATCCTGCAGAAGGGTTACGACGCCACTTCCGTGAGCGACATCGCCGGCGCGCTGGGCATCACCAAGGCGGGGCTTTATCACTACATCCGCGGAAAGACGGAGCTCCTGTACGACATCATGAAGTACGGGCTGCAGGAGCTCGACCGGGAGGTGATGGTGCCGGCCCGGCAGATCGCCGACCCGGAAGAGCGGCTGCGCTTCGTCATCGCCACGCACGCGAACCTCGTCACGCGCGGCGACGGCGCGGTGACCATCCTCGTCGACGAGGCGCGGGCGCTAACGCCGGCCCAGAACCGGGCCGTGACGCGGCTCAAGCGCGACTACCTGGAGTTCCTGCGCGACACGCTGGAGGAGCTGCGCGGGCAGGGGAAGCTGCGCGCGGTGAACACCACCGTGGCGGCGTTCTCCATCATCGCCAACATCAACTGGGTCTCGCGCTGGTACCAGCCGGATGGCCCGCTCACGGCAGGGGAGATCGCCGACCAGATCGCGGACGCGACGCTCTTTGGCTTCATGAAACGGGAGCCGCGGAGCAGGCGAGGGGGCCTGCGCGCGCTATGAACATCCTGGTCTGCATGAAGCAGGTGCTCGACCCGGAAGTGCCGGCGCGCGACTTTCGGATCGATGCCGCGCGCAAGGAGGCGGAGCGCGGCTCGGCCAGCCTGGTGACGAACATCTTCTGCGAGAACGCCCTGGAGACGGCGCTGCAGTTCCGCCCCGAGGGCTCGCGCATTACGGTGCTGTCGTACGGAGCGGCGAGCGCCGAAGAGACGCTGCGCAAGGCGCTGGCCATGAAGGCGGATGCGGCGGCGCTCGTCGTGCGCGAGGATGATGCGCCCCCGTCCGATCCGCTGCATGCCGCGCGTGTGCTCGCGGCGTCGGTGCGCAGCCTCGGCGGCTTCGACCTCATCCTCACGGGCCGCGAGGCGGGGGACTGGGGGGCGGGGCAGACCGGCGCGCTGCTGGCCGAGGAGCTCGGGCTGCCGTGCATCGCCTTCGCCGACTCGCTCTCGCTGGACGGCGGCAAGCTGCGCATCAGGCGCCAGACGGAGTCCGGCTGGGAGCTGTTCGAGGCGGAGACGCCGGTGGTGGTCACGATCACGAACGACGAGCACAACGTGCCGCGCATCCCGAAGGTGCGGGACGTGATACTCGCCCACCGCCAGCCGCTCACGCAATTCACGGCCGTGGAGCTGGGCGTGCCCGAAATGAACGACTACTACGAGGTCGCGGAGCTGTTCATCCCGAAGAAGGAGTCGCGCTGCGAGCTGGTGGCGGGCGACACGCTGGAGCAGAAGGTCGACCAGCTTGCCCGGAAGCTGGTGGAGGTGACGGCGTCGCTATGAGCATCGTCACTATCCACTTCGGCTTCGACCGGGCGGCGGAGGGCCTCCTCGGGGCGGCGCGCCGTCTGGGCGATGAGCTCCATGCGGTCGTGATCGGCGACGGCGCCCACGATGTGGCGCGCTACGCCGACCGCGTCACGGCGCTGGCCATGGACTACCACCCGGAGGCCTGCCTCGGCGCGCTCGTGCCGCTCTGCGCCGGAGCGCGCGCCATCCTCCTGGCCAACGACACGTACAGCCAGGAGCTCGCGCCGCGCCTCGCATACCGGTTGGGCGGGAGTGCGGTGGGAGACGGCGTGGCCATTGATGAGCAACTGAGGGTCACGCGCCAGGTGTACGGCGGCAAGGCCCAGGCGGTGATCGCGCTGAAGCGGACGCCCGGCGTGGCCTGGCTGCGCGCGCGCTCCTTCGCGCCGGCACCGATGCGCGACACGTCGGCGGAGATCACGACCGTCACGCCCCCGAACATCGAAGCAAAGACACGCATCATCGAGCGGAGGAAAGAAACGCAGACCGAGGCGAAGCTCGAAGATGCGCGGGTCATCGTCTCCGGCGGGCGGGGGATCGGGGGGCCGGAAGGCTTCGCCAACGAGCTGCAGCCGCTGGCCCAACTCCTCGGGGCGCAGATGGCCGCCTCGCGCGCGGCCTGCGACGCGGGCTGGGTGCCGCCGACGTGGCAGGTAGGACAGACAGGGAAGAAAGTCGCGCCCGATCTCTACCTGGCCATCGCCATCACCGGAGCCAGCCAGCACATGGCCGGCATCTCCGAGGCGAAGAACATCGCCGCCATCAACATCGATCCCGACGCGCCGATCTTCCGCCATGCGCGCTTCGGCATCGTCGAGGACTACAGGAAGGTCGTGCCTCTGCTCCGGGAAAAATTGGCGAACATGAAATGAGCGCCGCAGACGCCACGCGCGAGATCTACTGGAACATCTCCCATGTCTGGGTGATGTACCTGCTCCTGGTGCCGACCCTCGGCATCGCCGCGTGGGGTCTGTGGCGTCACGTGCAGCGCTGGCGGCAGGGGATGCCGGCCGCGCGCTTCGACCGCCCCGCGGAGCGGTGGCGCCGCGTGCTGGCGCATGCGGTCGCGCAGCGGCGGACGGCAAGAGAACGGTACACGGGCCTATTCCACCGCCTCCTGACCTACGGCTTCGTCGTCCTGACCATCGCCACGATCGTGGTCGGCCTCGACGCCGACCTCGGCACGTCGATCATGCGTGGCCGCTTCTACCTCTGGTTCCAGTCGTTCACCGTCGACGTCTTCGGCGCGCTGGTCCTGATCGGCATCGCCATGGCCGCCGCGCGGAGGTACGTGAGGCGCCCGCGCAAGCTCGTCTACACCGACGAGGCGACGCTCATCCTGATCGCGATCTTCGTCATCGCCGCGACCGGCTTTCTGATCGAGGGGTGGCGCATCGCCGGAACGAACGATCCGTGGCGGGCCTGGTCGCCGTTCGGCAACCTCGTGGCCCGCGCCTCCGCCGCGGCGATGAGCGCGGGCGCGATGCGCACCGCGCACGCAACGACCTGGTGGCTCCACCTCGCCGTCAGCTTCGCCTTCCTGGCCTGGATCCCGTACACGAAGCTGATGCACATCGTGACGGCGCCGCTGAACATCTACACGGCGAGCCTGGCCCCGATCGGCGCGTCGCTCAAGCCGGTCGACTTTGAAAAAGAGCAGTTCGGAAACCAGTTCACCTGGAAGGACCTGCTCGACTTCGACTCCTGCACCGAGTGCGGACGCTGTACCGCGGTCTGCCCGGCGCATGCGGTGGGGAAGGCGCTCTCGCCACGGGACATCATCCTCGAGCTGCGCGATGCGGACTCAGTGCGTGTGCCGGCCACCGCGCCGGAGCGGCTGTGGGAGTGCACCACCTGCGCGGCGTGCGTGGAGGCCTGCCCGGTCTTCATCGAGCAGATGCCGAAGATCGTCGACATGCGCCGGCACTACGTCATGGACGAGGCGGAGTACCCCGACACGATGCAGGATGCGGTGCTCTCGCTGGAGAAGCGCGGGCATCCGTTCAGCGGCACGCAGGCCACGCGCCTCGACTGGGCCGAAGGTCTCGACGTGCGGCACGTGAGCGAGGCGAAGGATGCGGAGGTACTGTTCTGGGTCGGCTGCGGCGGCGCCCTCATCGAGCGCAACCAGCGGGTCATCCGGGCCACCGCACAACTGCTGCAGAAGGCCGGCGTCTCCTTTGCCATCCTCGGGCGCGACGAAAAGTGCTCGGGCGACCCGGCGCGCCGCATCGGCAACGAGTTTCTGTTCGAGACGCTGGCCCGGCAGAACGTGGCCAACCTGAACAAGCACGCGGTGCGCAAGGTCGTCACGCCCTGCCCGCACTGCTTCAACACCTTCAAGAACGAGTACCCGCAATACGGCGGCGACTACGAGGTTGCGCATCACAGCGAGTACCTCTCGGCGCTCGTGGCCGAGGGACGCCTGACGCCGACGACGAACGGCAGGAGCGTGACCTTCCACGACCCCTGCTACCTCGGGCGCCAGAACGGCGTGTACGAGGCGCCGCGCGACGTGCTGCAGGCTGCCGGCAACACCATCGAGATGCAGCGCAACAAAAGCAAGAGCTTCTGCTGCGGGGGTGGGGGCGGGATGAGCTTCATCGAGGAGCCGCCCGACAAGCGCGTCAACCAGGAACGCGCGGCCGAGGCGCTGGCCACCGGGGCGGACGTCCTCGCGGTGAGCTGCCCCTTCTGCATGACCATGATGCAGGACGGCATCAACGCGAAGAAGGGCGCTCGGGAGATGGCCGTGATGGACATCGCCGAGGTGCTGCTGGAGGCGGTGAGCTGATGAACCTCAATCTCACACCGGCCGAGCAGCAGTTCCGCGATGACTTTCGGGCCTGGCTCGCGGCGAACGTCCCGCCGCCGTTCCGCGGAGACAAAACCGAGCAGGTCGCCTATCTCAGAAAGTGGCAGCGCACCTTGTACGAGGGCGGCTGGGCGGGCATCTCCTGGCCGAAGGCGTTCGGCGGGCGGGGGGCGTCGCTCATCGAGCAGGCCATCTTCCAGGAGGAGCTGGCGCTGGCCGACGCGCCGCAGCTCCTCGGCACCATCGGGCTCTCGCTCGTCGGGCCGACCATCATCGCCATGGGCACCGAGGAGCAGAAGGCGCGCTACCTGCCGCCCATCCTGTCGGGGGAGGAAATCTGGTGCCAGGGCTTCTCCGAGCCGAACGCCGGCAGCGACCTCGCGGCCCTCGGCACGAAGGCGCAGCGCGACGGCGACGCATTCGTGGTCAACGGCCAGAAGATCTGGACCTCCTTCGCCCACATCGCCGACTGGTGCCTGCTCCTCGTCCGCACCGACAGCGAGGCGCCGAAGCACAAAGGGATCACCTGCCTTTTGGCGGACATGCGCGCCGAGGGGGTGAGCGTGCGGCCGCTGCGGATGATGTCCGGCGACGCGGGGTTCAACGAGGTCTTCTTCTCCGACGTGCGCATCCCGGTCACGCAGGTGCTGGGACGGATCAACGAGGGATGGTCGACGGCCATCGCCGCGCTGATGAACGAGCGGGCGAACCTCGGGACCGGCATCCAGGTCCTCTTCCGCCGGAATCTCAATGCGCTCATCGCCCGCTCGCACACCATCGAGCGCAACGGCCGGCCGGCGAGCGAGGACCCGATCGTGCGGCAGAAGCTCGCCCAGTCCTGGCTGGAGCTGGAGATCCTCCGACTGAATACCAACCGCGCGCTCACGTCGCTGAGCAAGTCGGGCGTGCCGGGGCCGGAGGGCTCGACGCAGAAGCTGTACTGGAGCGAGATGAACCAGCGCACGCAGCAGACGGCGCAGGAGGTCCTCGGCACGTGGGGCCAGCTCTCCGAGTTCGACGAAGGGATGTGGCAGTACAGCTATCTCCGCGCGCGGGGCAACACCATCGAGGCGGGGACGAGCGAGATCCAGCGGAACATCATCGCCGAGCGGGTGCTCGGCCTGCCGAAGAGTTACTGAGATGAGATCAACGCCCCTCACCCGGCGCTTCGCGCCACCCTCTCCCCGCAGGCGGGGCGAGGGTTCTGGGCAGAGTTACTGAGATGGACTTCGATCTGAGCAAACCGCAGAAGCTCCTCAAGCAGTCGGCGCGCGAGCTGCTGGCGCGGGAGTGCCCGCCGGCGCGCGTCCGCCGCGCGCTGGAGGCGCACGACGAGGAGCTGTGGCAGACGATCGTCGAGCAGGGGTGGACGGACCTCCTCTCCATCGGCCTCGTGGAGCTGGCCGTGGTGATGGAAGAGGCGGGCCGGGTCTGCATGCCCGGGCCCTTCCTGCCGACCATCTTCGCCGGCGCCGTCCTGCAGGGAATCGGCGCGACGGAGGAGCTGGGGGAGAGGAAGGCGACCGTCGCCATCGCCGACGAGCAAGGCGTCGCCCACTTCGTGATGGAAGCGCACGTGGCCGACGTCATCGTCATGGTGAGCGGGCGTCCCGCCCGCCAGCCGTCGGGCGTCCCGCCCGGCGGCAACGACACGGTCCGCATCATCGCGGCACGAGACGTGCCGCCCGCGGCCCGGATCCGCCGCACGCCGTCCATGGACGAGACGCGCAAGCTCTGCACCATGTCGTTCGACGGCGAGGCGCCGGCGCTGAGGGGCGACGTCAGCGAGGCGGTCGACATCGCCACCATCGCCCTCTGCGCGGAGATGGTCGGCGGCATGCAGTGGGTGCTCGACACCACCGTCGACTACGCCAAGACGCGCCAGCAGTTCGGGAAGCCGATCGGCTCTTTCCAGGCGGTGCAGCATCAGTGCGCGGACATGCTTCTCCTCACCGAGAGCGCGCGCTCGGCGACCTATTACGCGGCGTACGAGCGCTCGCCGCTAGCGGTCTCCATCGCCAAGGCGTACTGCTCGGACGCCTACCGCGAGGTCTGCAACAAAGGCATCCAGGTGCACGGCGGGATCGGCTTCACCTGGGAGCACGACCTCCAGTTCTTCCTGAAGCGCGGCAAGACCGGCGCGCACCTGTACGGCACAGCGCGCGAGCACCGGGAGCGAGTCGCCGAACTGACGGGACTTGGGACCTCATAACCGCCTATATGACGGTCTAGAGGTCCCAGAAAATCC
>DATEOX010000403.1:0-2252 GCA_035273585.1 Thermoanaerobaculia bacterium | reverse complement strand
GTCGCGCTGCGCGGTGCGGCCTCGAAGATCGTCGCGAACATGGAGACGTCGCTGACCGTCCCCACCGCGACCTCCATCCGCAACATCCCGGTCAAGGTGCTGGAAGAGAACCGGAGCGTGATCAACAACCACTTGGTGGGCCAGGGGCAGTCGAAGGCCTCCTTCACGCACATCATCGCCTGGGCCATCGTGCGGGCCATTCACGACTTCCCGCGCATGAACTCCGCGTTCGTCGCGCAGGACGGCACCCCCGCCCGCGTCGACCGCCCGGACGTCAACCTCGGCATCGCCATCGACGTCGAGCGCAAGGACGGCAGCCGCTCGCTGCTCGTCCCGAACGTCAAGCGCGCGCAGTCGCTCGACTTCGCCACCTTCCTCAAGGCCTACAATGACGTCGTGCGCAAGGCGCGCAACAGCACCCTCGAGGTCTCCGACTTCGAAGGGACGACCATCTCGCTGACCAATCCCGGCACGATCGGCACCATCGCCTCCGTGCCGCGCCTGATGCCGACGCAGGGGACGATCATCGCCACCGGCCAGATCGACTACTCCGCCGAGTACTCCGGCGCCGACTCCTCGGTGCTGGCCGATCTCGGCATCTCCAAGGTGATGACGATGACGTCGACCTACGACCATCGCATCATCCAGGGGGCGGAGTCGGGGGCGTTCCTCGCCCGCATCCACGAGCTGCTCATCGGCGGCGACGGCTTCTACGACGACATTTACCGCGACCTGCGCATCCCGTACGAGCCGGTGCGCTGGGCCAAGGACCGGCAGAAGAGCGGCGAGGACGCCATCGCCCGGCACGCCGCCGTGCTGCAGATGATCAACGCCTATCGGGTGCGCGGCCATCTGCTCGCCGACCTCGACCCGCTGGAGTACAAGGTCAGCCACCACCCGGAGCTCGACCCGGCGTTCTACGGCCTCACGGTGTGGGACCTCGACCGGGAGTTCGTCTGCGGCGGCTTGTGCAGGCAGACGACCGACACGCTGCGCAACATCCTCGACACGCTGCGCGAGACGTACTGCGGGAAGATCGGCCCGGAGTACATGCACATCTCCGAGACGGTGCAGAAGAAGTGGCTGCAGGACCGGATGGAGCCGACGCGCAACAAGCAGCCGCTCGACGGCGCCACGAAGCGGCGCATCCTGATGAAGCTCAATGACGCGGAGGCGTTCGAGCGCTTCCTGCACACGAAGTACGTCGGGCACAAGCGCTTCTCGCTCGAAGGGGCGGAGAGCCTCATCCCGATGCTCGACCATCTCTTCACCGAGTCGACGTCGGACGGGGTGCAGGAAGCGGTCATCGGCATGGCCCACCGCGGGCGGCTCAACGTCCTGGCCAATACGCTGGGCAAGTCGTACGAAAAGATCTTCCACGAGTTCGAGGGCGACATCGACCCGAACACGACCCAGGGCTCGGGCGACGTCAAGTACCACCTCGGCGCCGAGGGGATGCATCAGACGACCTCCGGCTCGTTCATGAAGCTGACCCTCGCCTCGAACCCCAGCCACCTGGAGGCGGTCGATCCGATCGTGGAGGGAATGGCGCGGGCCAAGCAGAAGCTGATCAACGACCGCAACCGGGCCTTCGTCCTTCCCGTGCTGCTGCACGGCGACGCGGCGTTCGCCGGCCAGGGCGTCGTCGCCGAGACGCTGAACCTCTCGCAGCTCAAGGGGTACAAGACAGGCGGCACGATCCATGTGGTGATCAACAACCAGATCGGCTTCACCACCGGTCCGGAGTCGGCGCGGTCGTCGGTCTATGCGACGGACGTCGCCAAGATGGTGCAGGCGCCCATCTTCCATGTGAACGGCGACGACCCGGAGGCATGCGTGCGTGCCATGAAGCTGGCGTACGACTTCCGCCAGCAGTTTCACAAGGACGTGGTCATCGACATGATCTGCTACCGCCGCCACGGCCACAACGAGGGCGACGAGCCGTCGCTCACGCAGCCGCGGATGTACAAGTCGATCAAGGAGCACCGCTCGGTGCGGAAGATCTACACCGAGCAGCTCCTGCGCAAGGGCGACATCGATCCCAAAGAGGCGGAAGAGTGGCTGGATCAGTTCCAGGCCAAGCTCCAGGAGGCGTTCGACCGGACGAAGGAGGACGACGCACCGCCGTCGGATCAGGACCCGCTGTACACCGACGAGGAGGTCACCGGCTTCCAGCGGGAGCCGTCGCCCGATACGTCGATCACGCCCGATGCGCTGGCGCGGATCGGTGAGGCGCTGACGACCACGCCGCC
>DATEOX010000402.1:0-7315 GCA_035273585.1 Thermoanaerobaculia bacterium | reverse complement strand
CATCCGCAATTATTTGCAGTCATGAAACAGCGAATCCTGATGCTTCTCCCGCTCACCATCCTGCTCGCTGTCTCGGCCAACGCGACGACTTATCACGTCGCCACCACCGGCAGCGATTCGAACCCCGGCACCTCCACCCAGCCTTTCCGCACCATCACCAAGGCCGTCACCCTGGCGGCGCTCACCGCCGGCGACACGGTCCAGGTCCACGGCGGCACGTACAACGAGACGGTCACCGTCTGGCACAAGTACGGGACGTCGACCAGCCCGATCTACATCATCAATGCGCCGAACGAGACGCCGATCATCGACGGCACGGGCAAGACCGGCAACGCGGTCGTGGCCATCGACGAGGCGTCCTACATCCACTTCGACGGCTTCGAGGTGAAGAACGGCAGCGCGTCGGGCATCCTGGTCTGGGACGCGGACCACATCAAGATCGGCTGGTGCAACGTGCACGACTGCCAGAAGTTCGGCATCCACGCCGGTTGCGACACCTGGGGCACCACGCACGACGTCCTCTTCGAAGGCAACGACGTGCACGCCTGCGTGCTGGAGAACTCCGCGCGCAGCGGGACGGGCGGCTGGGTGCAGGCGATGTCGTCCTGGCAGGCGAACTACGTGGAGATGAAGGACAACTACGTATATGAGAATTACGGCGAGGGGATCGATCTCGTGGTAACGGACCACGGCACGATCCGCGGCAATTGGGTGAGCGACAACTACAGCGCGAACATCTACCTGGACAACGCGCAGTACGTGACCGTCGACCGCAACTTCGTCCTGTTCACGAACGACGGCTTCACGCGCGACGGCAGCGCGGCGCACGGGATCGCGGTGGCGAACGAGTACTACTCGACGCAGAATCCGGCCACCGACATCACCGTGACGAACAACATCGCGGCCTGGTGCAAGACGGGCTTCCACTACGGCAACTGGGAGTACAACGGCGGCCTGCACAACACGACGATCGCCAACAACACGTTCTACCACTCGGAGTACGCGAACATCTGGATCCAGACAGCGAGCCACGACACGACGGTGGTGAAGAACAACATCTTCAGCGCGTACACGACCGTGCCGAACGCCGACTCGCCGACCTCCGGCTTCACCTACGCTTACAACAACTGGTACGGCGGCACGTCCGGCTCGACGATCACCGGCTCGGGCGACGTGGTCGGCGACCCGCAACTGGTCAACCCGAGCAACGGCACGGCGAACGACTTCAAGCTGCAGTCGACCTCCCCCTGCCGCAACGCCGGCACGACGGTGAGCGCCGTGACCACCGACTACTGGGGGACGACGCGCAGCGGGACGTACGACATCGGGGCGCACGAGTACAACTAGGTGTCATCCTGAGCCGCAAAGACGGCGAAGGATCTCCCGGCAAGCGCGGGAAGATCCTTCGCCGTCTGCGCGGCTCAGGATGACACGGCTCACCGCACCAGTGGCGGCGCCGGCTTCCTCGCTCCGAGGGCGGCGCCGCTGATGGTGGCGACGGCGGCCAGCAGCAGACTCACGATCCAGAACCAGGTGGGGTGGGGGATCTGGAACATGTTGGCCACGGCTGCGGCGCAGACCAGCACGCCCGGTGTCACAGCCGGCGCGGGACGCTTGCCGATGGCGCCGGCGACATACGATCCGCAAAATGCGCCGAGAGTCCAGCCGAGGATGACGAAGAGCAGCGCGCCGAGGGGCCTCTGCGCGGCGAGGCGCGCGACGGCGGCCGGGTCGTCGATGTTCGTGCCGGGTGGGGGCGGGTAGACCGCGTGGCCGACCAGCTCGACCACGATGATCAAGCCGACGGCCAGCAGCACGCCGGCGACGATCCCTCCCAGCACGCGCAGCATGGCTAGACCTGCTGCATCTCCGCCGCCTTCGGCATGGCCATGGTCGTCTTGTTCGAGCTCCGGAACGCGCGCGCCGCGGCGATGAACGACCGGAAGAGCGGATGCGGCGCGCTCGGCCGCGACTTGTACTCCGGGTGGAACTGGCAGCCGACGAACCACGGGTGGTCGGCCAGCTCGACGATCTCCACGAACTTGCCGTCGGGCGAGGCGCCGGTCACGCGCAGGCCGCGCGACTCGAGGGCCGGCACGTACTCGGGATTGACCTCGTAGCGGTGGCGGTGCCGCTCCTCGATCTGCTCGTTGCCGTACGCCTCGCGGGCGATCGATCCGTCGCGCAGGACGGCCGGGTACTTGCCGAGGCGCATCGTGCCGCCGAGGGCGTCGACGCCGATCAGGTCGCGCAGCTTGTAGATGACTTTGTAGGGCGCCTCGTCATCGAACTCCGTCGAGTTCGCGCCGACCATCCCGGCCACGTTGCGGGCGAACTCGATCGTGGCGCATTGCATGCCGAGGCAGATGCCGAAGTAGGGGATCTTCCGCTCCCGGGCGTAGCGGATGGCGCGGAGCTTCCCTTCCACGCCGCGCGCGCCGAAGCCGGGGCCGACCAGGATGCCATCGACGGACGTCAGCTCGCCGTGGTAGCCCTCCTCCTCGAGCGACTCGGAGTCGATGTAGATGATGCGCACCTTCACGTTGTTGGCGATGCCTCCGTGGGTGAGCGCCTCGTTGAGCGACTTGTACGAGTCGCCGAACTCGACGTACTTGCCGACGAAGCCGATGCGCACCTCATCTTCCGGATGGCGCAGCTTGCGGACGATCTCCTCCCATTTCGTCAGCGCGCCGACCTCCTCGTGGGGGAGGTGGAGCTTGTCGAGGAGGATCTCGTCGAGGCCCTCGCGGGAGAACGTCAGCGGCACCTGGTAGATGAACTCCACGTCGAGGGCGGGGATGACCGCGTCGTCCTCCACGTTGCAGAAGAGGGCGATCTTCTTCTTCATGTCGTCGGGGATGGGATGCTCGGAGCGGCAGAGGAGGACGTCCGGCTGGATGCCGATCTCGCGCAGTTTCTGTACGGAATGCTGCGTCGGCTTGGTCTTCAGCTCCTCGCTTGCCTTGATGTAAGGCACGAGGGTGAGGTGGACGTTGATGGCGTTGCCGCGGCCGACCTCCAGGCGGAACTGGCGGATGGCTTCCAGAAAAGGCAGCGACTCGATGTCGCCGACCGTGCCGCCGATCTCGACGATGACGACGTCCACCCCCTCGGAGACGTCCCGGATGCACTTCTTGATCTCGTCCGTGATGTGGGGGATGACCTGTACGGTCTTGCCCAGGTAGTCGCCGCGGCGCTCTTTCTCGATGACCCGCAGGTAGACCCGGCCGGTGGTGAAGTTGTTCTTGCGCGTGGCGCGCATGGTGGTGAAGCGCTCGTAGTGCCCGAGGTCGAGGTCGGTCTCGGCGCCGTCATCGGTGACGAAGACCTCGCCGTGCTGGAAGGGCGACATCGTCCCCGGATCGACGTTGATGTAGGGATCGAACTTCTGAATGGTGATGCGGAAGCCGCGCGCCTCGAGCAACGCCCCGATCGACGCCGCCGCGATCCCCTTGCCGAGCCCGGATACGACGCCGCCGGTGATGAAGATGTATTTGGTGCTCATGCGTTGGCTCCTGTTCGTCGTGGATGCAAAAAGGATGGGAGGTCAGAGGTCACAGGTGACAGGTCACAGGGCAAGTGGAGACTGCCGGGTGTGCGGCGGCCTGTGACCTGTGACCTGTGAGCTGTGACCTTGTTTTTTGGGGAGAGTAGGACCGAGAGTAGAGAGTTCTTCGTCGGGAGCCAGCGGCTCACCAACGAGCTCCGATGTCATGAATGCAGTTTCGCAAGCTCACTCTCAACACGGGCCACATCCTCGGGTCGGTCGACGCCGAGATGCGGCTTCGAGGTCTTCAATACCGCAATTCTAAAGCCCCGCTGGAGAGCCCGCAACTGTTCGAGCGATTCGGCCCGTTCCAGCGGCGACGGCGGGAGGGCCACGAAGCGCTCGATCGCCTCGCGGCGGTACGCGTAGACACCGATGTGCCGCAGCGCCGTCTCCCGGGAGCCGATCGGCGCGCGGGAGAAGTAGAGCGCCGTGCCCGCCTCGTCCGTCACCACCTTCACGATGTCCCGCGCCTGATGCTCCTCATCGCTCTCCAGCGGCGAGGCGAGCGTCCCCATTTCGGTGCCGCTCTCCGTCAGCAGGTCGATGAGGGCGTCGACCGTGGCGATGTCGATCAGCGGCTCGTCGCCCTGCACGTTGATGATGAGCTCGAAGCGCCGCCTCTCCTGCTCCTCGATGAGCGGCAGCGCGGCGGCGATCCGGTCCGTCCCGCTCTGGAAGTCGCCCTCCGGTGCGACGACCTTGCCGCCGAAGCCGCGGACGTGATCGGCGATACGCTCGTCATCCGTGGCCACGTAGACGGCGGTAGCGCGCCGCGAGCCGACCGCCCGCCGGTAGACGCGCTCGATCAGCGAGACGCCCGCGATCGCCACCAGCGGCTTGCCCGGGAAGCGGGTCGAGCCGTAGCGGGCGGGAACTACAATGCAGGCGTTCATGCCGGCGCATTCTAGCGATCGCGAGGTCATCGGGCGGCTCTCCATCGTCCTCACCATCAGCATCACGCTCTTTGCCGGCTTCTTTCACCTGAACCGGATGTACGGTCACAAGTTCAATGACGCGACCGGCCAGGCGGAGTGGATCTGGGCCCGGACGGAGCTGAGCCGCGACCAGCCGCTGGCGTTCTTCGCCGTGCGCGACTTCGACCTGCCGGCGAGCCGCCTCTTCACCCGCATCAAGATCGCCGCCGATCCGGAGTACGCCCTCTTCTTCAACGGCCGCGAGATCGGCGGCCGGCGACAGAGCGAGCGGGTCCGGCTCGACACGTTCGATGTCTCCCCGCTGGCGCGCGACGGCCGCAACCGCATCGTGGTCGCGGTGCGCAGCACGAACGGCGTGGGAGGACTCATCGCCGCGGTCGACATCGCCCCCGAGGTGGAGAACTACGTGATCACCGACGGCGGCTGGAAGATCTTCCGCGCCTGGCATCCCGACATCGCGCTCCGCGACGCGCGCGACGAACATCCCGAGCCGCCGATGCTCTTCGGCGAGCCCCCCCTCGGGCGCTGGAACTATCTCGAGACGACGCCCGGCCGCCTGGAGCCGCCGGCGAAGGCGATCGCCGTACCGCTGAGCGCGACGCGGATGAAGGTGAAGGTGGTGACGGTGAAGCCGGTGGGCGGCATCGCCGTGGTCGGCACGTCGACGACCGGCGCCATCGCCTTCGACTTCGGCAGGATCCTCGATGGGCGCGTGCGCCTGACGCTCGCCTACGCGTCGCTCGTCAACCGCCGGGTCAACGTCCGCCTGGCCAACACGCCGGGCGAGCTGACCGCGCTGGAAGGCGGCATGACCCCGTTCGTCTTCGCCGCCGGCGAGCGCACCGTCGTGGACCCGGAAGTGCGCCACTTCCGCTACGCGCTCGTGTACGGGGGACAGGCGAGGGTGGACGCGTTGGAGTAGCTAGTACAAGACCTTCCGCACAAAGTACTCCTGCAGCGAGATCTTCTTCCCATCCAGCGCGGCGGCGTCGTCGCGGGTCATCTGGAAGCGGCCGGAGGAGCCGCCGGTGGTCGTCTTCATGAAGAGCTCCACCATATCGACCTGCGTACCGGTGACGCCAGCGTTGCGCACGACGAGGAACGACGTGGCGGAGATGGCGTTGAAGACCTTGTCCTCGCTGTCCGCCGTCAGCTCGGCGCGGAAGGAGTTCGGGCCGGTGGCGGTCAGCTTCTGCTCGAAGATGCCGACGTTTTCGTAGGCGCGGCTGAAGCGCTGCAGGACATCATCCGAGAGGACAGGCCCGCTGTAGACCGGCGCGGCCGGCGTGTTCGGAGCGCGGGGCGCCTCGGCGGGCTTCTTGAGGTGGATCTGCGAGCCGAGGGTGTTCGACTTCGGCTGCGATGAGGTGACGGCGGGGAGGTTCGGCTGGAGGTCGATCAGCTTCGCGTCGCCGAGGCCGAGCTTCGTCATCTGCTCCGACTTCGCCTCGTCGATCTCCGAGACGTTCACCTCGATGAGCTGATTGGTGTTGACCGTGCGGAAGCGCGCCTTCGTCCCGTTAACCGTCCATTTCGCCTGCGCAACATACTGCGTCCCGTTCTTGAGCACGACGTTGTACGTGGCGAACGCTTGCGCGGCGAAGAGCAGGAAGAACGCGGCGATGGCGCTGATTTTTCTCATGGAATCCTCTGGTCGAATCCGTCGATTATACTGGCCGGAACGCCGGCCGGATTCCTCGCGATTCCGCCGGCTTCGTCGTCGAAAGGACTTTCCCCGATGCTCGTCGTGATGGAAGCCGGCGCACGGCCGGAACAGATTGAAGCCGTCGTCCGCCAGATCGAGCGGATGGGTTTGAAGGCGCATCCCATCCCCGGCGCGCATCGCACGGCGATCGGCATCACCGGGCACGCGGGGGCGAAGGACCCGACGAATCTCGAGAACTTTCCCGGCGTCAAGGAAGTCATCCAGGTCACGCACGCCTACAAGCTGGTCAGCCGGGAGGCGAAGCCGGACGACACGATCGTGAGCATCGGCGGCGTGGACGTCGGCGGCAACGGGGTGACGGTGGTCGGCGGCCCGTGTGCCGTGGAGTCGCTCGAACAGACGCGGGCCATCGCCGAGGGGATCCGCCGGGGCGGCGGCCAGCTCTTCCGCGGCGGCGCCTACAAGCCGCGCACCTCCCCCTACTCCTTCCAGGGCCTCGGCGAGCGGGGGCTGGAGATCCTGGCCCGCGTGCGCGAGGAGTTCGATCTGCCGGTCATCACCGAGGCCATCGACCACGAGTCGCTGCAACTCGTCGATCAATATGCGGACTGCATCCAGATCGGCGCGCGCAACATGCAGAACTTCTCCCTCCTGCGCAGCGCGGGGCGGGCGCGCAAGCCGGTGCTGCTCAAGCGCGGGATGAGCGCCACGCTGGAGGAGCTCCTCCTCTCGGCCGAGTACATCATGTCCGAGGGGAACTACAACGTGATCCTCTGCGAGCGGGGGGTGCGGACGTTCTCCGACCACACCCGCAACACGGTCGACCTCTCCATCGTGCCGGCCATCAAGCGCATCAGCCACCTCCCGATCCTCGTCGACCCGAGCCACGGCACCGGCAAGCGCAACAAGGTGCTTCCGATGTCGCGCGCCTCGATCGCCGTCGGCGCGGACGGCGTGCTGGTCGAGGTCCACCACAAGCCGGAAGAGGCGCTCTCGGACGGGCCGCAGGCCATCCTGCCGTCGGTCTTCGCCCAACTCGTGACGGAGTGCGACGCCATCGCGCGTGTGCTGGGACGCTCGTTGCAACCGGCACTGGCGGCGAGCCGGTAGACGCCCCTCACCCCTTCATGCGCCGTACGAAGATCATCGCCACCCTCGGCCCCT
>DATEOX010000401.1:0-3975 GCA_035273585.1 Thermoanaerobaculia bacterium | reverse complement strand
GGTCGCGTAGAGCGCTTCGTGCAGAAGGTCATGCGGTTCATCGGCGGCGCGTTCGACGGGATCGTCAGCCCGCACCCGTAGGCGTCCCCCGTCTGCAATGCTCACGGCGGCGCTTCCGCGCCCGTCGCCGGTGACGCGTGTCCGCTCGTTACGCGCCTACCGACGCGGTCGGTGAGCCGTCGCGGAGGGGGCGTTCGCTGCCCAGGATGGGGAGGGTCACGGTGAAGCGGGCGCCTTTGCCGGGGCCGTCGCTTTCGGCGGTGATCTCGCCGTGGTGGAGCTCCACGATGTGCCGGGCGATGGCCAGCCCGAGGCCGAGGCCGCTGCGCTGCGTGGCGCCTTCGCCCTGCTGCAGGCGCTCGAAGACGTGGGGCAGGAACGAGGGGTCGATCCCCTCCCCCTGATCCGTCACGCTGATGCGCAGCTTGTGGTCGGTGCGGTCCATGCGCAGGTCCACGCGCCTGCCTGACGGCGTGAACTTGATGGCGTTGGAGAGGATGTTGCCGATCACCTGCTGCATCCGGTTCGCGTCCGCCTCCACCAGCGCGTCGGTGCGCTCCTGCATGTCGCTGGTGATGCGGATGTCCCGCTCCGAGGCGGTGGGGCGGACGGTGGTCAGGGCCGCCTCGACGACGTCGCGCAGTTTCGTCGGGCGGAGGTCGATCTGGAACTTGCCCAGGATGATGCGCGAGACGTCGAGCATGTCGTCGATCAGGCGCGCCTGCAGGCGGGCGCTGATCTCGATCGTCTCCAGCGCCTCGTCCAGCTCCTCCTGCGAGTACCCGCCGCAGCGGAGGAACTGCACCCAGCCGAGGATGGAAGTCATCGGCGTGCGCAGCTCGTGGGAGAGCGTGGCCAGGAAGTTGTCCTTGGCCCGGTTCTGCGCCTCCGCCTCGCGGTAGCGGCGCTCCGTCTCCGCCGCCAGCGCCGCAGCGCGCTTCTCCGTGACGTCGCGGAAGGTGATGACCGATCCCAGGTCGTTGCCGTCCTCGCCGCGGATGGGCGAGGCCTGGAACTCCGCCGGGAAGCTCGTGCCATCCGAGCGGAAGAAGGTGCTCTCCGTCTCATCGTGATGGAACTCGCCGTGCACGACCGCGTACAGCGCGCACTCGGCGGCATCGCACGTGACCACGCCGGGGAACGACGGATGGACCAGGGCGTGGATGTCGTGCCCGATGAGCTGATCGACGCGATGCCCGAGCATCTGCGTCGCGGCCGGATTGACGAACGTTGCCTCGGCTCGAAGATTGACGCCGAAGACGCCCTCCGCCACCGCGTTGAGGATCAGCTCATTCTGCCGGCTCAGGCGCCCCAGCTCCTGCGCCTGGCGTTTGATGGCCTCCCGCTTCCGGAACAGCTCCACGAAGACGTTCACCTTCGAGCGGAGGATCTCCGGATGGAACGGCTTGAAGATGTAGTCGACCGCGCCCAGCTCGTAGCCGCGGAAGACGTTCGTCTCGCTGCGGCTCAGGGCGGTGAGGAAGATGATCGGCGTATCGCGCGACTTATCGCGCTGACGGATGAGGCTCGCCGTCTCGAAGCCGTCCAGCTCCGGCATCTGCACGTCGAGGAGGATGACGGCGAAGTCCTGGTCGAGCAGTTGGCGCAGCGCGCGCTTGCCCGAGTCGGCCTTGACCAGGTTCTCCCCCGTCTCGGTCAGGATCGACTCGAGCGCAAGGAGGTTGTTCGGCTGGTCGTCGACCAGCAGGATGTTGACGCGATCGGAGGTCGTTGGCATCGAGACGGTCATGAGCGTGGAGCGCCCCCACACAACTCGACAAGGAACGGCCCGATCGATTCGAGAGGCAAAATCCGGTCCACCCGCGCCGCGTCGATGGCCGCCTGCGGCATCTCCGGCGCCTCCGCGGTCTTCGGGTCCTGCGCGACCGCGAAGCCGCCGCGCGTCTTGATCCGCTTCACCCCGCGCGCGCCGTCGTTATTCGAGCCGGTGAGCACCACGCCCACCACCTTGCTGCCGTACGCGTCGGCGGCCGACTCGAAGAGCACGTCGATGGACGGCCGCGAATAGCTCACCCGGTCGTCGACGGAGAGGCTGAACGCGCCGCGCTCGACGAGCAGGTGATAGTCGGCCGGCGCCAGGTAGACCGTCCCCGGCTTGATCCATAGCTTGTCGTCGACGTCCACCACGCGCAGCTTCGACGACTTGCGCAGGAACGTCGGCAGCCCCTCGTTCGACGCCTTGTGCCGGTGCTGCACGACGGCTACCGGCACGGGGAACTTCGCCGGCAGCGCGCCCAGGACCTCCTGCAGCGCGCGCATGCCGCCCAGCGAGCAGCCGATCACGATCAGCTCGAAGGCCCTCACCGGACCCTCCGGTAGAGCCGCTCGTCGGCGTCGATCGTGTCGTACGCGTCGACCACCGAGGTGAACTTCAGCGACTCCTTCTTTCCCAAGCCGAGGATGCCGAACATCTCCATCGACTGCAGGAAGAGGCTCTGCACGCGGTCCTGCAATGCGTTGTTGAAGTAGATGAGGACATTGCGGCAGAAGATGACGTTGAAGTGATTGAACGATGCGTCGGTGACGAGGTTGTGCTGGGCGAAGACCACGTTCTCCCGCAACGACGGGCGGAAGATGGCGTGGTCGTAGCGCGCCGTGTAGTAGTCGCTGAACTGTCCGCCGCCGCCGGCCGCCATGTAGTTCGTCGTGTTCTCCTGCATCGTGGCGATGGGGAAGATGCCCGCCTTCGCCTTCTGCAGGACCGCCTCGTTGATGTCCGTGGCGTAGATGCGGCAGCGGTCGTAGAGCCCTTCCTCCTGGAGGAGGATGGCCATCGAATAGACCTCTTCGCCGGTCGAACAGCCGGCGTGCCAGATGCGGACGAACGGGTAGGTGCGCAAGAGCGGCACGACCTTCTGCCGGAAGGCGAGGTAGAAGGTCGGGTCGCGGAACATGGCCGTGGTGTTGATGGAGAGGTCGAGCAGCAGCCGCTCCATGCATCCCGGATCGTGCAGCACCTTCTCCGTCAGACCCGAGACGGTGGCCAGCCCCTCGGCGTAGACCCGCTTCCAGATGCGCCGCCGCAGCGACGGCAGCGAGTAGTCGCGGAAGTCGAAGCCGTAGTGGCGGAAGATGCCTTCGGTCAGGAGCTGGACCTCGATCTCCTCGAGGTCGAGGCGCTCCTGGTCGGCAATGGCTGCAGGATCTGTGGCCATCTCTGGGTTGATGAGAGCAAACGGTGGACCGGGTCTATGTCGCGCTCCTTGATGCATTTCCCGTGCACGGCGGACGCGGCGGTATGATCGGATGATGAAGCGCCTGCTGCTGGCCGTCCTCCTCTGCGCCGCCACCGCGCGCGGCGCGGAGCTGCGCGTGTCGGCGGCGGCCAGTCTGACCGACGTTCTGCGCGAGCTCGGCGCGGCGTATGAGCGGCGCACCGGCACGGAGGTGGTGTTCAACTTCGGCGCGTCCAGCACCCTGGCCACGCAGATCGTCCACGGCGCACCGGCCGACGTCTTCGTATCCGCTGATGAGCGGCAGATGGACCGCGTCGCGACGATGACGCGCCGGAAGCTGCTCTCGAACGTGCTCGTGGTGGTGGTGCCGGCGGGCAGCCGCGTGGACTGGATGAAAGCCAGGCGCATCGCCATCGCCAACCCGCAGACCGTTCCCGCCGGCGTCTACGCGAAGCAGTGGCTGACATCCAGGGGCCTCTGGACGAAGCTCGCGCCGCGCATGATCCCGACGGACAACGTCCGCGCGGCGCTGGCCGCGGTCGAGGCCGGCCACGCCGACGCGGGCATCGTCTACCGGACGGACGCGAAGATCTCGCCGCGCGTCCGGATCGCTCTCGTCGTCGAAGACGGGCCGGCAATTTCCTACCCCGGTGCGGTGCTGAAAGGCGCCGCGAGCCCGAAGGAGGCCGCGCGCTTCCTCGACTTCCTCGCCTCCCCCGCCGCGAAGGCGGTCTTCCGGCGCCATGGCTTCGTGGTCTGACCTGCAGATCCTCGGCTT
>DATEOX010000400.1:0-7718 GCA_035273585.1 Thermoanaerobaculia bacterium | reverse complement strand
GGTCCGATGGGTGCCCGTCCCGCCGGTCCGGGCATGCGTCCGAGCGGTGGTCCGGGGCTTCGTCCCGGCGGCGGCCGTCCGATGGGCGCCCCTCCTCCGCCTCCTCCCGGTCCGGCCGGCATCGGCACGCGCCGGAAGAAGGTGGATGACGAGCGTCCGGAGAAGAAGAAGTCGACCGGCAAGCGCGGCAAGTCCGAGCGGCCGGCCGAGGTGGACAACGAGCTCTTCACGAAGGGGCCGTTCAGCGGCACGCAGATCATCGCCGACGACCTCGGGCCGGACATCGTCATGCCCGCCGAGGGAGATGAGGAGAACCGTCCGGCATCGAACCGCCGCGACTCGCGCAAGCAGGCCGCGCCGGTCTCCGGCCGGGTGCTGGAGTTCAAGCGCCCCACCGGTAAGGTCGCGCTGACGGAAGGCGTCACGGTCAAGGAGCTGGCCGACAAGCTCGGCATCAAGGCCAATGACCTGATGCGCCACCTGATGATGAAGAAGGGGATCATGGCCTCGGTCAACCAGCCGCTCGGCGCCGAGCTGGCGCTGGAGATCGCCCGCGACCTCGGCCTGGAGGCGGAAGTCGTCTCCTTCGAAGAGGCGGTGGAGCTGGAGGCCATCGAGAAGGTCGCGTCCGGCGGCACGGTGCCGCGCGGCCCGGTCATCACCGTCATGGGCCACGTCGACCACGGCAAGACTTCGCTCCTCGACGCCATCCGCGAGACGAACGTGGCGGCCGGCGAGGCGGGCGGCATCACCCAGCACATCGGCGCGTACCACGTCGAGAAGCGGGGCCGGAAGATCGTCTTCCTCGACACGCCGGGCCACGAGGCCTTCACCATGATGCGCGCCCGCGGAGCGAAGGTGACGGACATCGTCGTCCTGGTCGTCGCCGCCGACGACGGCGTCATGCCCCAGACCAAGGAAGCGATCGACCACGCCCGCGCGGCGAAGGTGCCGATGATCGTGGCCATCAACAAGATCGACAAGCCGAACGCGAACGTCGACCGCGTCCGCCGCGAGCTCGCCGAGAACGGCGTGCAGGTGGAGCAGTGGGGCGGCGAGGTCGTCTCGGTGGAGGTCTCGGCCACGAAGAAGCAGGGCATCGACGAGCTGCTGGACATGATCCTGCTCACCGCCGACCTGCTCGACCTGAAGGCTAACCCGGAGATGCCGGCCAAGGGCATCGTGCTCGAGGCGCAGAAGGAAGTGGGCCGCGGCGTCGTGGCCACGGTCCTGGTGCAGGACGGCACGCTGAAGATCACCGACCCGTTCTTCTCCGGTTCCACCTCCGGCCGCGTCCGGGCCATGATGGACGAGCGCGGCGAGCGCATCCAGAGCGCCGGCCCGGCCACTCCGGTGCAGGTCACCGGCTTCGACGACGTGCCGAACGCCGGCGACATGCTGCAGGTCGTGGACGAGCAGACGCAGGCGCGCATGATCGGCCAGATGCGCCAGGACAAGGCGCGCGAGGTCAGCGCGTCGAAGACCACCTCCCGCATCTCGCTCGACCAGCTCTTCCAGCGCATGCAGTCGGGCACGGTCAAGGAGCTGAACCTCATCATCAAGGCCGACGTGCAGGGCTCGGTCGAGGTCCTCGGCGACACGATGCGCAAGCTCTCCACCAGCGAGGTGAAGGTCAACGTGATCCACGCCTCGGTGGGCGCCATCTCGACGAACGACGTCCTGCTCGCGACCGCATCGGATGCGATCGTGGTCGGCTTCAACGTCCGGCCCGAGCGCAACGCGGCGGACCTGGCGGAGAAGGAAGGCGTCGACGTCCGGATGTACACCGTCATCTACAACCTGGTCGACGAGATGAAGCTGGCCATGACCGGCCTGCTCGATCCGAAGTTCCAGGAAGTCTTCCAGGGCCGGGCCGAGGTGCGCAACACGTTCAAGGTGCCGAAGGCGGGCGTCGTGGCCGGCTGCATGGTCACGGAAGGCGTCATCCCCCGCACGGCGGGCATCCGCCTCCTGCGCGACAACCGGGTCATCCTGGAGGGGAAGATCGCCTCGCTTCGTCACTTCAAGAACGACGTGGCCGAGGTGCGGCAGGGCTTCGAATGCGGCATCGGCATCGAGAAGTTCCAGGACATCAAGGTCGGGGACATCATCGAGGCCTTCAAGATCGAGCAGTTGGCGGCCGCGTTGACTCAGTAGCGTGCTCGTCGCCGTCGTCCTCTTCGAGCTGCACATCGAGTTCGCCCAGTCCCTCAAGGACAAGCGGCAGGTGGTCCGGAGCCTCAAGCAGAGGCTCCGGGACCGCTTCCACTGCTCGGTCAACGAGGTCGCGCTGCAGGACCTGCATCAGCGGGCCCGCCTGGCGGTCTCGTTCATCGCCCTCGACCACGCGACGGCAGACAGCTTGCTCGATAAGATGAACAACTTCGTCGAGTCGACCACCGACGCGACGCTCGCCGGCTGGACCAGCGAGAAGCTCGATTTCGACGAGACGGCGGACTTATGAGAAAGACACGCAGAACTGCCAAGGTAGGGGAGACGATCCGCGACGCGCTGGTGGAGGTCTTCCGCCACGACGTCCACGAGCCGCCCCTCGGACTCAGCTCGTTCACCGACGTGGAGGTCAGCCCCGACCTGCACTTCGCCCGCGTCTTCGTCAGCGGCCTGAAGGAGGATGAGACGCGCGAGCTGGTGGACAAGCTCCAGCAGGCCCGCGGCCGCATCCGCCACGCCCTCGGCCGGCGCATCCATCTCCGCTACACGCCGGAGCTCGACTTCCGCTACGACGAGACCACGATGCGCGCGCTGCGGGTGGAGACGCTGCTGCGCGAGGTGATGCCGCCCGAGACCGCACCCGCCGCGCCTAAAGACGAGGAAAGCGATGAACGATGAAGGATGAAGGATGAACGGAGTCGAAGGCCTGCCTGCCTTTGTTCATCGTTCATCCTTCCTCGTTCATCGTTCTACGAACACCGTCTCCCGGTAGTACCGCAGCTCGGCGATCGATTGTTGGATGTCCGCCAGCGCGCGGTGCACGTCGGGCTTCTCCGGCGCCTTGTAGCGCTCGCCGTACCACTCCCGCACCAGGACCTTGATCGTGCTCACGTCGACGATCCGGTAGTGCAGGAAGGCGACGAAGTCGGGCATGTAGCGGCCGAGGAACCGCTTGTCCTGCCAGACCGAGTTGCCGCACAGCGGCGCCGTCTTCGCGTAGCAGTGCTTTTTCGCGAAGGCGAGCGTCTGCCGCTGCGCCTCGGCCACCGATACGCCCTCGCTGCGCACCCGGTCGAGGAGGCCGCTCTTCGCGTGCGTGCGCCGGTTCCAGGCATCCATCGCCTTCAGCCGCGCCTCGCTCTGCCGGATGGCCAGCTCCGGGCCGGTGGCGATCACGTTCAGATCGTAGTCGGTGATGATGGTCGCGATCTCGAGCAGCGCGTCCTTTGCCGGATCGAGTCCGGTCATCTCGCAATCCACCCACACGAGGTACTTCCTGCTTCGCACGCGCGCATTCTAACTTCCGCGCGTCCGGCCCGTATGCAAGCACATGCGCATCATTGCGGCCCTCCTTCTCGCCACCGCGGTAGCTCTGCCTTCGATGACACCGGAGAAGTGGCGGGCGGACGTCGACTTCTTCGCCCGCGAGCTGCCGAAGCGTCACAAGAACGCCTTCCACGCCATGACCCGCGAGCAGTTCGATGCCGCGGTCGCCGCGCTGAAGGCGAAGGCGGCGACGGCCGGCGACGACGAGATGATCGTCGGGCTGATGCAGATCACGGCGGCGATCGGCGACGGCCACACGAACGTCCGGATGCCCGCCGGCGCGCGCCGGCTGCCGGTGAGCATCGTCCGTTACGGCGACGACTACCGCATCACCTACGCCGCCGATCCGCAACTCGTCGGCGGCAAGCTGACGGCCATCGATGAGGTGCCGATCGCGGAGGTGGTGACGCGCCTGCGGACGGTGATCGCGCAGGACGAGAGCGAGTGGCTGGTGCGCGGCCTGACGCCGTCCATGATGGTGCACGCCGAGGTGCTGCATGGGCTTGGGATCGCGAAGGATCCACGGAGCGTGCGGCTGACGGTGGATGGCGGCAAGACGGTGGAGGTGAGCACCGTGCTGCTGGCGACCAGTCCCGCCGCCTGGCCGACGGCGCAGACGACGCAGCCGGCGGTGCGCGTCGATCCGCAGGCGGCGCTGGCCTTCACCTGGGTCGAGGCGGCGAAGACGGTGTACGTCGGCTTTCGCCGCTACGACGACATCAAGGCCCGCTCGCGCGAGCTGTGGCAGTTCGTCGATGCCCATCCGACGGAGAAGATCGTCTTCGATCTGCGCCAGAACGGCGGCGGCGACTACACCGACGGCCGCAAGTACCTCGTCGAGCCGCTCAGGAAGCGCCCGAAGCTGAAGACCTACGTCCTGATCGGCAGCCGGACGTTCTCCGCGGCCATGGTCAACGCCATCGACTTCCGGCGCGATGCGAAAGCGACGCTGGTCGGCCAGCCGATCGGCGAGCGGGCGAACAGCTATCAGGAGAACGACGAGCTCGTCCTCCCCAACTCGCGGCTCGTCGTGTCCTACTCCACGCGCTGGTACGAGTTCCTGCCGGGCGAGAAAGACCCGATCGTGAAGCCGGACCAGGAGATCGCGCCGACGTGGGAGGACTTCGTGGCCGGACGCGATCCCGCGCTGGAGTGGGCGTTGGGGCAGTGAACGGGATTGAGGATTGAGGATTGAGGATTGAGGATGGCTCCGCTCGGCGGGGCCGGGCGTCCCAGGCAGGCGGCCGGGCGCACTGAATTGAGAATCGAGGCAGAGAACCCGGCCCAGCGGAGCCATTCTCAATCCTCAATCCTCAATTCTCAATCCCGCGTGCTGAACACGTTCAGAAATCTCTTGACATCCCGCTCTTCCGGACCGATATCTTGAACATGTTCAAGATCGTCATTCCCGGCGGCTCCGGCATCCTCGGCACCCACCTCGCGCGCGCCTTCCACGACAGAGGGGACGAAGTGGTCGTCCTGACGCGCAGCCCGGGCCAGGAGCCCTGGCGCACCGTGCAGTGGAACGGCAAGACTCTCGGCCCGTGGCGCGCCGAGATCGACGGCGCGGACGTCGTGATCAACCTCGCCGGCCGGAGCGTCAATTGCCGCTACGGCGCGGCGAACCGGCGCGAGATCCTCGAGTCGCGCGTCGACTCCACAACCGTCCTCGGCCAGGCCATCTCCATGGCCCGCAAGGCGCCGCGGGTCTGGTTACAGGCGAGCACGGCCACCATCTACGCCCACCGCTTCGACAAGCCGAACGACGAGCGCACCGGCATCCTGGGCGGCTCCGAAGTCGACGCGCCGCGCACCTGGCGCTTCAGCATCGAAGTCGCCCGCGCCTGGGAGTGGGCCTTCGACACCGCGGCGACGCCGTCCACACGCAAGGTGAAGATGCGCACCGCGGTGGTGATGAGTCCCTCGCAGGAGAGCGCCTTCCGCGCCTATCTCGCCCTCACCCGCTGGGGTCTGGGCGGCGCGCAGGGCGGGGGGCGGCAGTGGATGTCGTGGATTCATCACCAGGACTTCGTCCGCGCCGTGGCTTGGCTCATCGAGCACGACGAGCTGGACGGCGCCGTCAACATCGCCTCGCCGCACCCGCTGACGAACGCTGACTTCATGCGCGGGCTGCGCGAGGCGTGGGGCATCGGCATCGGGATCCCGTCCGCGAAGTGGATGCTGGAGGTCGCGGCGTTCTTCCACCGCACCGAGACCGAGCTGCTGCTCAAAAGCCGGCGCGTCGTTCCCACCCGCCTCCTGCGCAGCGGCTTCACCTTCGAGCATCCGACCTGGCCGGAGGCGGCGCGGGAGCTGGTCACGGAATGGCGCGGCGACCACGCGGAGCACGCCGCCGCGCTGTCATACTGACGGCGTGACGCGTCGCGAAAAGCCGGCCACGCCGAAAGCGGAGGAGACGCGGGAGCGGATCGTCGACGCCGCGCTCCGCCTCTTCCAAGAGAAGGGCTTCGACGAGACGACCATGCGCGACATTGCCGCCGAGGCGGGGGTGGCGACGGGAGCCGCGTACTACTACTTCCGGTCGAAGGAAGAGCTGGTGATGGCCTTTTACCTGCGCACGGCGGAGGTCGCGCGCGGCATCTCCGTCCCGATGATCGAGCGGACGACCGACCTGAAGAAGCGCATCCGGGCCGTCGTCGACGTGAACCTCGAGCAGTTCGCCGATCACCGCCGCCTGCTCGTCGGGCTGGTGCGCATCGGCATGGACCCGGAGCATCCGCTCTCGCCGTTCGGCAAGGAGACGGAGCCGATCCGCGAGGAAGGCATCGGCTTCTTCCGCACCGCCATCGAGGGCTCGAGCACGAAGATCCCGAAGGACCTGCAGCACGACCTGCCGCGCCTCCTCTGGCTGTATCAGCTCGGCGTGATGCTCTTTTACGTCTACGACCACTCGCCCGGCGAACGCCGCACGCGCCGCCTCGTGGACGGGTCGCTGGAGCTGATCGTCCGCCTCATCCAGATCTCCGGACTGCCGCTCATGGGGCCGCTGCGCAAGCGGGTCATCGCGCTGATCCGCGATATCGAGTAGGAGCGCGGGCGTCCCCGCCCGGCGGAACGGACCGCGGCACGAGACGTGCCGCGGCTTGCGGGCGGGACGCCCGCGCTCCTGATACCCTACGCGCCGCATGCATGAACCCCGTTCCGAATCGAAGGTCGACGGCCTGCTGCTCGTCGACAAGAAGAGCGGCATCACCAGTCACGACGCGGTGGAGCGATTCCGCCGCCGCTCGCGCATCAAGAAAGTCGGCCATACCGGCACGCTCGACCCGCTGGCCACCGGCCTGCTCGTCCTCTGCGTCGGCAGGGCCACCCGCCTCCAGGCCTACCTGATGGGGATGGAGAAGACGTACGAGGGGACGATCCAGTTCGGCTGGGCCACCGACAGCTACGACGCCGACGGCGTGGCGGCCGGCGATCCGGTCGAGCAGAACGTCGAGCACATCGATTTCCAGCCGCTCGCGGCCCGCTTCCTCGGCGAGCTCGAACAGATGCCGCCCCAGTTCTCGGCCAAGAAGGTCGGCGGCGTCCGCGCCTACGAGCTGGCCCGCAAGGGCGAGGTCGCGGCGCTGACGCCGAAGAAGGTGACGGTCTACGAGTTCGAGATCCTCGCCGTGGAAGGCTCGACGGCGCGGTTCCGCATCCGCTCTTCGGCCGGCACGTACGTCCGCTCCCTGGCCCATGACCTCGGCGCGGCGGCGGGTGTGCCGGCCCACCTCAAGGAGCTGCGCCGGACGCGTATCGGCAACTTCGAGGTCGAGGAGGCGATCGCCTTCGACCGGATGTCCGAGGCGCCGGTGGACGAGATCCTCCGGGAGCCGCAGTTCCAGTTGCTGTCGGAAGTCGACCTGCCGCTGGAACGGGTGCGCATCGACTGGGCCACGCAGGGGAAGCTGATGCGCGGCCAGTCGGTGATCCTCACACCGGCAAACGTGGTGAAAGCCGGCGACCTCCTCGCCCTCGGTAACCCGCACGATCAGTTGATCGCCATCGGCGAGGTGGCGAACGTGCTGCGGGAGGGGGGGCCGGCGGAGATCAGGCCGAAGGTGGTGCTGGCGGGATGAGGGCGCTCGTCGTCAATGACGGCAAGCTCGAGATCGCCGTGGTCGCCGAGCCGGCGGCCGCGAGCGACCAGGCGGTGGTCGCGGTCCGCGCCTTCTCGCTGAACCGCGGCGAGGTGCGCGGCGTGCGCAACGCGGCGC
>DATEOX010000399.1:0-9362 GCA_035273585.1 Thermoanaerobaculia bacterium | reverse complement strand
CATCCGCAGCCGGCGTTTCCGCTCGCCGCGGCGCCGCCGCCGCTGTCGCCGCGGCCGCACCGTCCGGAAGGCAAATCGCGCCCGTCGCAGGCAGCGACCGTTTAGCCGGCGGCACTGAAGTTGTACTCTTGCCGGCACATGCCCGGCATCTTCGACACCGTGATCGACGCCGACGTGCAGGCGCTCGTCCGCCGCGAGCAGCGGCTGCTGGTCGAGCTGCGCGAGACGCTGGAGCGGGAGCAGGCGGACGACCGGCGCCGCGTGGACGAGCTGCTGGCCACGCTCGAGGACCTCTTCACCATCGTCATCGTCGGGGAGTTCAACGCCGGCAAGTCGTCGCTGATCAACGCCCTGTTTGGCGTCCGGCTGCGCACCGAGGGGCCGATTCCGGTCGACGACCGGATCTCCATCCTGCGCTACGGCGAGCAGCAGGCGCAGAAGACGCTCTCCGACTTCGTCGTCGAACAGTTCTATCCGATCGAGTTCCTGCGCAACATCACGCTGGTCGATACGCCGGGCACGAACTCCATCGTGCAGCGGCACCAGGAGATCACCGAGGACTTCGTGCCGCGCGCCGACCTGGTCCTGTTCGTGACCTCCATCGACCGGCCGCTCTCCGAGTCGGAGCGGCGGTTCCTGGAGTACATCCGGGAGTGGGGGAAGAAGGTCGTCTTCGTCCTGAACAAGATCGACACGAAATCGGAAGACGAGATCGTGCAGGTGGTCGACTACCTGCGCGCGAACACGCGCACGATCTTCGGCTTCGACCCGGTGATCTATCCCGTCTCGACGAAGACCCGCGACCGCTTCGATGCGCTCGAGGACTACATCTTCCGCGTGCTGTCCGAGAAGGAGCGGGTGCGGATCAAGCTGCAGGCGCCGCTGGACACGATCGAGAGCGTGGCGCGCAAGCAGTTCGCCATGATCGAGTCGCGGCGGAAGCTGCTGGCCGACGACATGGCCCGCATCGACTCGATGACCGGCCAGCTCACCCGCGCCCATGAGGACGTGGCCGGCAACTTCCAGCAGTTCGTGGTGCGCATCGACAACCTGATGATGGACCTCGAGCGGCGGGGCATCGACTTCCTCGACCGCTACGTGCGCATCCAGCACGTGATGATCCTGCGCGACGCGCTCCGCTTCCGCGAGGAGTTCGAGCGGCAGGTGTTCCAGGGCTGGAAAGGGAGCATCGACGCCACGATCCAGGAGTCGGTGGACTGGCTGGTGAAGGAGAACATGAAGCTCTGGAACGGCACGGTGGAGGCGTTCCACCGCCGGGCCGACGCGGAGGCGCGCAATCCGGAGATCGTCGGGCGCGTGGGGCGCGAGTTCGCCTACAACCGGGAGGAGGTCTACTCCCGGATGCGGACGCAAACCGAGCAGCGCCTCGCCGCCTACGACGTGACCATCGAGAGCCGTCGCATCATCGACACCGCCATGCGTGGCGTCTTCCACTCCTTCGGCCTCGGCGCCGGCGCCTTGGGCCTCGGCTATCTCTTCACATCAGCAGTGAGCAGCATCGCCCTCGACGTGACCGGCCTGACCGCGGCCACGATGCTCCTCGTCACGAGCTTCCTCATCCTCCCGTACAAGCGCAGCCGGGCCAAAACCGAGTTCCAGGCCCGCATCGAGGAGCTCCGCACCCAGCTCCGCGAGTCGCTGGCGCGCGAGTCGAAGGTGGAGATCGACCGCATCGTGCGCAACATCACCGGCGCCTTCGAGCCCTACCAGCGCTTCTACGAGGCCGAGTCGGAGAAAGTGGACCGCTTCGCCGCGAAGCTGGACTCGGTGATGGGGGAGGCGCGTAAGGTGGGGGCGGCGATCTCGCGGCTCTAGCGTTCGCGTCATCCTGAGCCGCGCAGACGGCGAAGGATCTCCTCGCACTTGCCGGGAGATCCTTCGGCGTCTCCGCGCCTCAGGATGACACCTTGCGCGAAACGTGGCCGAGGCTTGGCCAACCGACGCCGCCGGCCGTGCCGGCGCGGCTATAATCCCGCCCCCTATGACCACCGCAGTCCACATCCACGACTTACCCAAGCACGTTGGCGAGAAGGTGACGGTCAACGGCTGGCTGTACAACAAGCGCAGCGCGGGGAAGCTGCAGTTTCCGATCATCCGCGACGGGAGCGGCTATCTGCAGTGCGTCGTCTTCAAGAAGGAAGTCTCCGAGGAGACGTGGAAGGCGGCGGAGGAAGTGACGCAGGAGTCGACGGTGCGCGTCACCGGCACCGTGCGCGCCGAGCAGCGGGCGCCGGGCGGCGTCGAGATGGGCGTCGAGACGTTCGAGGTCGTCCACCTCACGCAGGAGTATCCGATCACGCCGAAGGAGCACGGCACGGCGTTCCTCATGGACCTGCGCCATCTCTGGCTCCGCTCCTCGAAGCAGCACGCGGTGCTCCGCGTCCGGAACGAGATCGAGAAAGGCATCCGCGACTTCTTCTACGACCGCGACTTCGTCCTCATCGATTCCCCCATCCTCACCGCCAACGCGGCGGAGGGGACGTCCACCCTCTTCGAGACCGACTACTTCGGCGAGAAGGCCTACCTCTCGCAATCCGGCCAGCTCTACCTCGAGCCGGCGGCCGCGGCGTTCGGGCGGGTCTACTGCTTCGGCCCGACGTTCCGCGCCGAGAAGTCGAAGACGCGCCGGCACCTGATGGAGTTCTGGATGGTCGAGCCGGAGGTCGCCTTTCTCGAGTTCGACGGCCTGCAGAACCTGGCCGAGGACTTCGTCGAGTACCTCGTCGGGCGCGCGCTCGACCGCTGCCAGGAAGAGCTGAAGACGCTGGAGCGCGACGTCAGCAAGCTGGAGAACGTGAAGAAGCCGTTCCCGCGCATCACCTACCGCGAGGCGATCGAGGTGCTGCAGAAGAACGGCGTCGATGCGAAGTTCGGCGACGACTTCGGCGGCGACGAGGAGACGATCATCGCCAACTCGTTCGACCGGCCGGTGATGATCAGCCGCTATCCGGCGGCCATCAAGGCCTTCTACATGCAGCCCGCCCCCGAGGACCCGACGCTCGCCCTCGGCCTGGACATGATCGCGCCGGAGGGGTACGGCGAGATCATCGGCGGCTCGCAGCGCATCCACGACCACGACTTCCTCCTGCAGCGCATCAAGGAGCACAACCTCCCGGTCGAGGCCTTCCAGTGGTACCTCGACGTGCGCAAGTTCGGCACCTTCCCCCACTCCGGCTTCGGCATGGGCATCGAGCGCTGCGTGGCGTGGATCAGCGGCGTGCCCCATCTCCGGGAGACGATTCCGTATCCGCGGATGCTGAACCGGATCTACCCGTGACGCTGGCGCGTCGACGGGATTGAGGATTGAGGATTGAGGATTGAGGATTGAGAATGACGGAGTGAGCGAGTCCTCAATCCTCAATCCTCAATCCTCAATCCGCGTCATCCCCCTCGGCGGCCTGGGCGAGATCGGGATGAATCTCATGGTCTACGAGTACGGCGAGCACGCCGTGCTCGTGGACTGCGGGATGATGTTCCCCGACTCGGCCACGCTCGGCGTCGACGTCATCGTCCCGGACATGACGTACATCTTCGACAACGCGGCGAGGTTCCGGGCCGTCTTCCTCACCCACGGCCACGAGGACCACATCGGCGCGCTGCCGTTCCTCATCCAGCGCCTCCCGCTGCCGGTCTACGGCATGCCGCTCACCCTCGGCTTCGTGCGCGACAAGTTCCAGGAGTTCGGCATCGAAGGCGACCTCCGGCCCATGCAGCCGCGGGACGTCGTCGAGGCCGGCCCCTTCGTCGTCGAGGCTCTGCGCGTGACACACTCCATCGTCGACGCCCTCGGCTTCGCCATCACGACGCCGATCGGCACCATCATCCACACCGGCGACTTCAAGATCGATCACACGCCCGTCGATGCGAAGCCGACCGACCTCCAGCGTTTCGCCCATCACGGCGAGCTCGGCGTGCTGCTCCTCGTCAGCGACTCGACCAACGCCCTCATCCCCGGCCACGGCCCCTCGGAGAAGACCGTCGGCGGAGGGCTGGACCGGATCTTCAGCCGGGCCAAGGGACGGATCCTGGTCACGACCTTCGCCTCGCACATCCACCGCGTGCAGCAGGTCATCGACGTCGCACGCAAGTTCCGGCGCAAGGTGCTGCTCGTCGGCCGCTCGCTGGTCGACAACATGGAGACGGCCGAGCGCCTCGGGTACGTCCGCTTCCCGCGCGAGGTGCGCGCCGGCTCGGCCGACCTCGACCCGCACGAGCTGGTGATCATGACCACCGGCACGCAGGGCGAGCCGTCGTCGGCACTCTCGCGCATGGCCGTGGGGGAGCACAAGCAGGTGCAGATCGAGAAGGGCGACGTGGTCGTCATCTCCGCCCGCACCATTCCGGGCAACGAGCGCCACGTGGCGCACCTCATCGACAACCTCTACCGCCGCGGCGCGGACGTGGTCTCGCACGAGCAGCCGGACGTCCATGTTTCCGGCCACGCCTGCGAGGAAGAGCTGAAGCTGATGCTCAACGTCACGAAGCCGAAGTTCTTCATTCCCATGCACGGCACGCTGCGGCACCTCATCCACCACGCGCGGATCGCGAAAGGCGTCGGCGTGCGGCACGGCGTGGTGATCACGAACGGGCAGGTGGCCTCGATCGACGGCGACGAGATCAACGTGCTCGAAGAGCGGGTGCCGAACGGCAAGGTGTTCATCGACGCGGAGGCGGAGGAAGTGCCGGAAGTCGTGGTGCGCGACCGCCAGCACCTGGCCGAGGATGGCTTTGTGATCGTGGTCGTGGCCATCGACAGCACGGGAAAGGTGATCCGCGATCCGGAGCTCATCACCCGCGGCCTGGTGCACGTCGACGCCAGCCAGGAGCTGCTCGACGAAGTGCGCGCCGAGCTCGTTGGCATGCTTACCGAAATGCCCCGCGAAGAGCTGCGCGACTCCGAGCTGCTGCAGGAAAAGATGCGCGCCCTGCTCAAACGCTACTTCCGCAAGAACATGGGACGGCGGCCGCTCATCCTGCCCGTCGTCTGGGAAATGTGAGAAAGGATTGAGGATTGAGGATTGAGAATTGAGGACGGCTGAGCGGAGCCTCAATCCTCAATCCTCAATCCTCAATCCTCAATCCGAGGTAAGGAATGTCGATCATTCAGGCGATTGTGCTGGGCCTGGTCCAGGGCCTCACCGAATTCATCCCCATCTCCTCCACCGCCCACCTGGAGATCGTCCCGATGCTCCTCGGGTGGGGTGATCCGGGGGCGGCGGCGAGTGCGGTGATCCAGTTCGGGACGCTGCTCGCGGCGATCATCTACTTCTTCCGGGACATCGTCCGCCTCATCGCCGGCTTCTTCCGCGGCCTCGTCACGCGCCGACCGCTGGCCGACACCGACTCGCGCGAGGCCTGGCTCGTGGTCATCGGCACGATCCCCATCGTCATCCTCGGGCTGCTGCTGAAGAAGCACATCGAGTCGACGTTCCGCGGTCTTTGGGTAGTCACGGCGATGGTCATCATCGTCGCCATCCTCATGCAGGTGGCCGAGCGGTATGCGAAGCGGCAGCAGTTGCGCGAATTCGAGCAGCTCAACGTGGGTGATGCAGTGACGATCGGCCTCGGGCAGTGCCTGGCGCTCGTCCCCGGCGCGTCGCGCAGCGGCTCGACCATCATGGCCGCGCTCTTCCGCAAGGTGGAGCGCGCCACCGCGGCGCGATTCTCCTTCCTGATGAGCATCCCGGCCGTCGGCGGCGCCGGCGTGCTCGAGCTCGTCCACGAGCGCAGCCATCTCGCGTCCCTCGGCTGGACATCGATCATCGTGTCGATCGTCGTGGCCTTCATCTCCGGCTACGCTTCGATCTGGTTCCTGCTGCGGTATCTGAGGACACACACCACGCATGTCTTCATCTACTACCGTTACGTTCTTGGCGCGGTGATGATCGCCCTGCTGGCGAGCGGCTGGCTTCGGACTTAGATTCCTCGCATGCGCCGCGCCGTTCTGGCGTTCTTCCTCCTCCTCCCGCTGCCGGCGGCGGCCGCGACGGACGTCGCCGGCAGCTACTACCAGGGCGACGGCCTCGGCTTGAACTGGGGCCTCGTGCTGGATGCCGATCACTCGTTCGCCTTCAAGTGGCGCGGCTGCCTCGGTGTATACGGCTCCGCGCACGGCCAGTGGCGGCTGGAGGGCGACCGGCTGCACCTGATCGCGAAGGGCCAGCCGGATGGGATGGCGGAGCGGATGCCGCTCGAGTATGTCGTCGTCCGCTGGGGCCCGCGCACCTACCTCGTAGAGGCGGAGGAGGTCGTGGCCTTCTGCAACCTGATCAACCAGAAGTGGGAGCCGCGCGACGAGTCGTTCGGCATGGTCTATCTCCGCGACCACGACTGGGACCTGCTTGCCACCGGACGGCCGCAACTGCCGAAGCAATACCAGCCGTACATCCTCGACCACCCCGTCCGGGCGCGCGTCATCGACCGCAACCGCATCGACGCCGGTGCGAGCGAGGGGCTGCTCCCCGAAATGGTCGTCGTCGCCGAGTCCGTCACCTTGCGCATCGTGAAGGTACGCGAGCACGATGCGGACGTCGAGGCGCTCTACGAGGACAAAGTGCCGGCGGCGGGCACCAAGGTCGCGACGCGGCGCGAGGAATAGGACGCTGCGCGGCAGAGGCCAATTCGAGCGATTACGGTGGCCGAGGCTTGGCCAACCAACGCGGCCGGCCGTGCCGGCTTATTTCGAGTGCTCCGGCGGCTTCCCCGTGGCGAGGAACGCGCGGAGGATCTCCATCCGGTGCGGGACGAAGACGTCCTGCACGGCGGGAGAAATGCGGAAGCGGGTCTTCGCGCCCCCTTCGCCGTCGAGCATCTCCTCCGGGCGCTCGGTCACGTGCTCCACGCCGAGGGCGGCGGGGAAGATCACGCCCTCGCCGACGGGGCCGCGCAGGACGTGGCAGCCGACGCAGTTCTGCGTCTCGGCGCGGTTGATGAGCTGGAGCGGCGTGAGCGCGCTGCCGGCGCGGGTCAGCTCGGCCTGGATGCGATTCGCGAAGTCGATGCCGGCCGGCGTGTTCTGCGACCGGACGAACGGGCCGTCGTAGATGAAGGCCAAGCCGCCGGGGTCGCTCTCGTGCATGCCGTACTTCGGCGAGAGCTGCATGAAGAAGCGGTTCACGTCGCGGACGGCGAGCGTCGCCACCTGGGTCACGAGCTCGTCGCGGAACTGCGCGGCGAGCTCGCTGGTGTCGTTGCCGTCGAAGAGGCGTCCGTGCGGCATGTTCTCCAGGACGTCGGGGAGCATCCGCAGTTGGCAGTCACCGCCCGCGCATTCGTTCGCCAGGCGGAACTGGTAGAAGCGGACGCTGTTGTCCGCCTGCCCGACGGTGAGCTGCGCGGTGCGAGCGCGTCCGCTGCTGGTGCCGGCGTAGTGGGTGGGATCGACGACCGGCTCGAAGCCGGGGATGCCGGTGAAGAAGAAGCGCTCCAGCCGCGCGCGCCGCTCGGCCAGCGAGTCGACGGCGGAGAGGTCGGCCCAGAACTGCGCGACCGGTCTGCATCCGGCGAGGCCGGCCTCCGGCGTCGGGTTCGGCAGCACGGCCTCGAAGATCACGTGCAGCGTGTCTTTCCCCTGGCCGACCCGCGCGTAGATCACGCGGTACTCGCCGCAGTTCGCGCCGTCCGCCGGCGTGAGATCGAAGCGGTTCATCACCGCGATCGGGATGTACTCCGGCGCCGCAAACGGATTGGTCAGCGCCAGCTTCCCCTCCGGTGTCGGGCAGCGGCGGGGGAAGCCGTTGAAGGACGGCTTGCCGTCGGTCGTGAAGTCATCGCAATGCGGCGTGTCGGCGGAGACGAGGCCGGGCTTCGGGTTCTGCGTGTCGAACCACTGCTGGTACAGGCCGAGGGATGTGGTGCGCGTGCCGCTTCGCTCCACGAGCGCGTTCATGAAGCGCTGGAACGGGAAGCCGTCGAGGATGGCCTTGTCGGTGACGGCGAACGAGCGGGTGGCGACGAGAGGCGGGGTGACCGGCGGCAGATAGGTGCGACGCCGCGCCGCGACGAGCGCCAGGATGGCGAGCGCGGAGAGAGCGAGGAGCCGGAGCGCGCGGTTCATGGTTTCGGTTGATACGAATGTCGGTCGCGAAGCGTCTTCGTGGCAAGTGCGATTGCGGCCTCGAGCACTTCGTCGCACCCGGCGCGGATGCCGGCCACGGTCGGCGCCACCTTGACTTCGGGTATCAGGCCGACGCGCTGGAGCTGCCGGCCGTCGGCGTGGCGGACGTCGTGCCCGGTCATGTTCACCCGCAGCCCGCCCGGCAGGTAGAACCAGGTGACGTCGCCGTCCGCGCCGGCGGTCTGGCTGCCGACGAAGCGCGTGCCGTTCGCCACCTGCAGCCACATCCCGGTGTGCTCGGCCTGGCTGATGGTCCGCTCGTCGACGAGCATGAACGTCGCGCCCTGGTATTTCGGCTTGTCGGACGTCGGTAGCTCCTGGCGAAACTCGATCGAAAAATCGGTCTCACTCCCGATCGGCGCCTGCACGAGCTTGCGCCGGAAGATCGCTCCGATCTTCGCGCCGCGCGTGTTGAAGCGGCCAATCATCGGATAAGCGACGCCGTTGGGGTAGCCGCGCATGTCGAAGATGATGCTCCGCGTGTTGCGCATGGCCTCGAGCATGGCGTCGATCTGCGGGACCTTGAGCAGGCGCAGGTCGACATATCCGAGGTCGGGGTTGATGAGCCGCCAGGCCTCGCCTTTGCGCGGGGCGGTGAACCAGGCGCGCTTGCGGGTCGCGCGCAGCTCGCGGCGCGTGCCGTCCGGCTTCTCCACGACGGCCACGCCGGTCGAGCCCTCGTCGCCGCCGGTCATGCGCAGGCTGAGGAGGTAGCGCAGGCCGGCCGGCGTCGAGGCGGTCAGCCACTTCGAAAGCCGCTCCGCTCTTGCCGCGACCGGCTCGCCATCGATGGACACGAGCTCGTCGCCGATCGCGAAGCCGGCCTGATCATCGATCACGCGCGTGACGATCCAGCGATGCTCGACCTGCTCGACCTCGATCGGCAGCGGCGAGCGGCCGCCGGTGACGCGCGCCACGGCCGGCGTGCCGGAGACGCTCGTGTGCGTGTCCTCCACGTGGCGCATGATGGCGATGGCCGCCGCGGTGTATTCGTCCTGATTCGCCGCGTGGAGCATCCGCTCGACCGCCAGCGGCAGGACGGCGTCCCAGTCTCCGATCAGCTCGAGGTAGGGGTAGAAGTAGTGGACGATGCCCCACATCCGCGCGGCCGCGAGCAGCCGGTACTCGACCGACGGGTAGGTCATGTCGTCGTAGCGCTTGTCCGCCCGCCACCGCAATTCGCCGAGATTGGCGGCCTTTTGCGCATGAGGCGAAGGCGCCGGCC
>DATEOX010000398.1:0-2409 GCA_035273585.1 Thermoanaerobaculia bacterium | reverse complement strand
TGCACCAGGCGGCGGAACTGCCGGGCGCCGTCGCGCATCCGATCGCTGGCCCGGCGGAGATCGGCCATGACTTCCCGCATCGACCCGTAGCGCACGTTGCGGTCCTTGGCCATGCAGCGGCCGACCACGCGCTGCAGCTCGGGCGGGATGCGCTCGTCGAGCGTGCGCATCCGCGGCGGCTCGACTGTCAGCACCTGGCGGATGCACTCCGCCAGCGTCGCGCCGGGAAACGCGCGCTGGCCGGTCAGCGCCTCGTAGGCCACGACGCCGAAGGCGAAGATGTCGGCGCGGGCGTCGACGCTGTCCCCGCTCACCTGCTCGGGAGCCATGTAGCTCGGCGTCCCGACGAGCACGCCGGTCGCGGTCTGCGGGGCGAACACGGTCGTCGCCTCGGACTCGGTGCGGCTCCCGGAGACGAGCTTGGCCAGGCCGAAGTCGAGGATCTTCGCGTAGCTGTCGGCGGCGATCATGATGTTGTCCGGTTTCAGATCGCGATGGACGATCTCCGCCTCGTGGGCCTTGGTCAGCCCCTCGGCGATCTCGATGAGGAAGCGGAGAGTCTCGGCGACGTCGTCGCGGGTGCGGGCGGTGCGCGCGCGGAGCGTCTCGCCGGCGATGTACTCCATGGCGATGTAGCTGCGCGAGAGGCCGTCGCTGACCGCCTCGCCGATCTCGTAGATGGTCAGGATGTGCGGGTGATTGAGTGCCGAGGCGGCCTGCGCCTCGAAGCGGAAGCGCGCGATCCGCTCCGGGTCTTTGCCCGCCTCCTCCGGGAGGATCTTCAGCGCCACGTCGCGCCCGAGGCGCGAGTCGCGGGCGCGGTAGACCTCCCCCATGCCGCCGGCGCCGAGAGAGGAGACGATCTCGTATGCGCCGAAGCGCGTGCCGGGCATGAGGGGCATCCGGACATTCTAATGACGTGTTTGCGTCCGCGCCCGGAGATCGGCTAAGCTCCGGCTCCCGTGCCGGCCGCGGAATAGCCGCGAAAACGCAGCCGTTTCCGCAAGTCCGTAGCGCACAGGCCCTTAGCTCAGCTGGTTAGAGCGCCACCTTGACACGGTGGAGGTCAGCGGTTCGAGTCCGCTAGGGCCTACCAAAGACAAGCCACTGCGCCGCTCAGATTCGCATGACCGTGCGGCGTTCCCATTTCGTGGCCGCGCATCGAGGTGTTCGCAGGGCTCCAAGCCTACGCTCGAAGAAAATAGAGCGCGTATTCTAGGTCGGGGTAGATGGTGACGTGCCACACAAGCGAATACTCTCTGACCACAAGAAAACAGGCAAGAGACTCGTGCCGCCGATCACGGAGCGGTTCGGCGAACGGCTCCAACTGACGTCGTGGCCAAGAACCGGGATTCCTGAAGTTGTATGGCTGACCTTGCTTCACGATGAGGACGAAGAACTGGGTATGCGCGCGGCTGCGACGCTGTCCAAGCTTGCCCGCACCACCATGCCGAGAAGTAAGACTGCGTTTTGTCTCGTCAGTCATTTCAACACGCTCACTACGACGGATGGCGCGGCGATCTGGAATCAAGTCTCTGAGACTGACCAAGTCGTGTTGATGGCTGCGCTGCAGCCGTTAATCGCTGGTTACCCGACATGTCCTCTCAACCGTGTACTTCCAGCCGTGCCCGACACGCCGGATTTACCACGACTCAAACGCGTGCTCGACTCATTGTTTGACAAAACGAGCCGTGAATCGACGATGTCACTTGCTACGATGCTTTACCTCACGGTCAATGCCGGTCTGCTCTTCCTTCGTCCGCAGTCGCGGCTCGTCAATTTGGAGGGCATCCGAGAGTATCCGACCACTGAGCATTCCAGAATGATGGCGTCCGAAGTGCGGTCGCTGACGATTATGGAATTCATGCCGCCACGGTATGACCAGACGCTGTGGCCCACGGAGTTCTGGAACCGCGGGCTCGAGCTGGAAGCATGCACTTATGACTGAAGATGATGTCGCTGCGCTGTGGCGTATTGCTCATGATTTTGGCGAAGCCGCTCGTTCCGAACTCTCCGGTCGATGGAGCGCCTGGAAACTCGACTTGTCGGCAACAGATGTACACGAGGTCATTGGCGCATTGCTCGCTCGTCAAGTGACGCTTGCCCGCACCATCATCAGCAACCCAGGAACCTGGACGTCACATGCTGCTCCCGTGCTGCTGCGCGCGATGGCGGACGTACGTATTTCTCTGGAGTGGATTCTTGCCGCGCCACAAGAGCGAGCGAATCGGTACATCGAATATGGTCTAGGACAGATGAAACTCGATATGGAGCACCGAAAGGCGGTTCTGGATAAACAGGACCCGGATGAGGATCAGCAACGCTTCATCGAGTATCAAGAGGCATGGATCAACGAACAACGCTTTCACTTTCTCATTTCGGTTGAACTTGGCTCTTGGTCCGGAATAA
>DATEOX010000397.1:0-4530 GCA_035273585.1 Thermoanaerobaculia bacterium | reverse complement strand
ATCCAGAAGCACCACGAGGAGAAGGCGGCCAAGCGGGCCGGCTCCTAGCTCCGGCTCCTAGCCCTGGCGGGCGTCCCAGGTCGGCACGAGCTGGCGCGCCGCGCGCGCCTCGTCCAGCCGCCGCACAGGCGTCGTGTGCGGGGCCGACTTCACCAGCTCCGGGCGCTCCTCCGCCTCCCGCGCGATGGCCAGCATGGCATCGCAGAAGGCGTCGAGCTCTTCCTTGGGCTCGCTCTCCGTCGGCTCGATCATCAGCGCGCCGGCGACGATCAGGGGGAAGTAGATCGTCGGGGGATGGAAGCCGTAGTCCATCAGCCGCTTGGCGATGTCCAGGGTGTGCACGTCGTGCGCGTTCTGCTTCTTGTCGCTGAAGACCACCTCGTGCAGCGATGGGGCGTCGTACGGCAGGTGATACGCGCCCTTCAGCCGGGCCCGGATGTAGTTCGCGTTGAGCACGGCGATCTGGGCGATGCGCCGCAGCCCCGTGGGCCCGAGCGTCCGCATGTAGGTCAGGGCCCGGACGAGCACGCCGAAGTTGCCCTCGAAGGCGCGCATCCGGCCGATGGAGTCGGGGTGGTTGAAGTCGCGGTAGAACGTCCCGTCCTCCGCGCGCTCCACGGTCGGCGTGGGGAGGAACGGCACGAGTCGCTCCGAGACGCCCACCGGCCCCGCCCCCGGCCCGCCCCCGCCGTGTGGCGTGGAGAAGGTCTTGTGCAGGTTGGAGTGGATGACGTCGATGCCCATGTCCCCCGGCCGGGCGACACCGACGAAGGCATTGAGGTTCGCGCCGTCGCAGTAGAGGTACGCGCCCTTGCGGTGGAGGATCTCGGCGATGCGGGTGATCTGGTGCTCGAAGACGCCGAGCGTGTTCGGGACGGTGATCATCAGCGCCGCCACGTCCTCGTTGACGTTCGCCTCGAGCAGGTCGAGGTCGAGCGTCCCGCGGCTGTTCGACTTCAGCTCCTTCACCTCGTAGCCGGCGAAGGCCGCCGACGCCGGGTTCGTGCCGTGCGCGGAGTCGGGGATGAGGATGTATTTGCGCGCGTTGCCCGACTTGGCCAGCGCCTTGTGCACCATCAGGATGCCGGTCAGCTCGCCGTGCGCGCCGGCCACCGGCTGGAGCGTCACCCGTGGCATGCCGAAGATCTCCTTCAGCGTCTGCTCCAGGTGCCAGAGCAGCTCGAGGTTCCCCTGCACCTGCGCGTCCGGCTGCAGCGGATGCGACAGCGCGAACCCGGGGACACGCGCCATCTCCTCGTTCAGGCGCGGGTTGTACTTCATCGTGCACGAGCCGAGCGGATAGAGCCCGGCGTCGATCGAGACGTTCAGCTTCGAGAGGCGGGTGAAGTGGCGGATGACGTCGAACTCGGAGACCTCGACCTCGTCCTTGATCTCATCCCGCCGCAGCCCGTTCGGCAGCAGCGACTCGATGGGCTGCTCCGGCACGTCGAGCTCCGGCAGGCGGAAGCCGCGCCGTCCCTTCTTCGAGTGCTCGAAGATGAGCCCCTCGCGCGCTTCGGGAGCGCCGGCGCGCGTGTTGTGCGTGGTCTGCGGTTCTTCGACGGTGGTGGTCATTAGCGCCGCTCCCTCGCGATGGCCGCGCTCAGGGCGCCGGCGAACTGGTCGATCTGCTCGCGCGTGTGCAGCTCGGTGACCGCGACCAGGAAGTCATTCGGATGGCCGGCGAAGAACGGCGCGAGCGGGATGCCGCCCAGGATCATGCCGTGCTCCAGATCGGCAAGAATCTCCGCCGCCGGGTACGGCGTCCTCACCACGAATTCGTTGTAGCTCGGGCCGGCGAACGGCAGCTCCACGCTGTGCACCTCGCGCAGACGGCTGCGCAGATAGGCGGCCTTCTGCAGGCACTGCGTGGCCACCTCGCGCAATCCTTCCTTGCCCAGGAGCGAGAGGTACATGTTCGCGCCGAGCGCGATGAGCGCCTCGTTCGTGCAGATGTTCGACGTCGCCTTGCCCCGGCGGATGTGCTGCTCGCGCGTGGCCAGGGTCAGGACGTAGGCGCGCTTGCCGTCCACATCGACCGTTTCGCCCACGAGGCGCCCCGGCATGTGCCGCTTGAGCGCGTCGCGCACGACCATGAAGCCGACGTATGGGCCGCCGAACTGCGTCGGGATGCCCCACGCCTGCCCCTCGCCGACGCAGATGTCGAAGCCATGCTCGCCCGGGGGCGAGAGGATGCCGAAGGAGGTCGCCTCCGCCACCACGGCGATCTTCGAGACGTCGCCCGCGGCCTGCGCCACGGCGTCGTAGTCCTCGATCACGCCGAGGAAGTTCGGCGACTGGACGGCCACGGCGAAGACGTCGCCGCCGGCGAGCGCGCCGCGGATGGCGTCCAGATCGACGCGCCCATCATCCTTCCAGCCGACTTCCACGATCTCCAGGCCGAGGTTCTGGATGTAGGCCCGGACGGTGGCCGTGTAATGCGGATGCACCGACTTGGCGATCACCACCTTGTGCCGGTTCTTCACCATCCGCTCGGCGAGCAGCACGGCCTCGCACAGCGCAGTGGATCCGTCGTAGAGCGAGGCGTTGGCCACGTCCAGACCGGTGAGCAGGCACTGGTGCGTCTGATACTCGAAGATCGACTGGAGCGTCCCCTGCGAGACCTCCGGCTGGTAGGGCGTGTACGAGGTGAGGAACTCGGCGCGGAGGAGCAACTGGTCGATCATCGAGGGCGACCAGTGGGCGTATGCGCCGCCGCCGAGGAACGAGAGGTGGTCGACGGCCGTGCGGTTGCGGGCGGCGAGGCCGCGGAACCAGCGGCGCGACTCGATCTCCGACCAGGGGCCCGGGATGTCGAGCAGGCGGTTGAGCTTCACCTCGTCCGGGATGGTCTCGAAGAGGCGGTTGATGGAGTCGACGCCGATCGTCCCGAGCATCTCGCGCACGTCCTGGGAGGCGTTGGGGATGTACTGGTGGACGTTGGAGTCCTGCTGGGGATCTGGGAGATTGGTCATGAATGTCCGTTCGGGCTCAGTGTCCGCCCTCCGCCTCGCAGTACTCCTCGTACTCCTCGGCGTTCATCAGCTCGTCCACCTCGGTGGCGTCCGTCATCCGGATGCGCACCATCCAGCCGTCTCCATACGGGTCGGTATTGACCAGCTCCGGCTTCTCGCGCAGCCGCTCGTTCACTTCCACCACCTCGCCGGAGATGGGCGTGAAGAGCTCGGAAACCGCCTTCACGGACTCGATGCTGCCCAGCTCGTCGGCCGCGTCGAGCTGCGTGCCGACGGAGGGGAGCTCGACGAATACAACATCCCCCAATTCCTTCTGCGCGTAATCGGTGATGCCGATCGTGCCGGTGTCGCCCTCCACGTGCACGTACTCGTGGCTCTTGGCGTATCTGCTGTCTTCAGGGGTGGTCATGGCTGGGTGGCTCCTTCGAATCACTTCGCGCGCTTGTAGAACGGGGTGGGAACGACACGTGCGCGGGCTTCTTTCCCGCGGATGAGGACCGTGAATTCGGTGCCGGGAGTCGTTTTGCCGGACGGAAGATACGCGAGGCCGATCGCTTTTTTCAATGTCGGCGAGTGCGTGCCGCTAGTGACCACGCCGATCTCTTCCGTGCCGTCCACGACCGGGTATCCGTGGCGGGCGATCCCGCGGTCGACCATCTCGAATCCGACCAGCCGGCGCTGCGGTCCCTCGCTCTTCTCCCGCTCGAGCACGTCCCGCCCCATGAACTCGCCCTTGTCCAGCTTCACGATCCAGCCGAGGTCGGCCTCGAGAGGGGTCGTCGACTGGTCGATGTCGTTGCCGTACAACGCCATCTTGGCCTCGAGGCGGAGCGTGTCGCGCGCGCCGAGGCCGCACGGCTTGGCGCCGGCCTCGATCAGCTTCTTCATGATGCGCGGCCCGTCCTCGGGCGCGACGTAGACCTCGAAGCCGTCCTCACCGGTGTAGCCGGTGCGGGAGACGATGGCCTCCGCGCCGTCGACTTTGCCGGTGGCGAAGCGGTAGTACTTGATGGGCGCCAGCGCGATGTCGGTCAGCGGCTGGAGCAGAGCCTCGGCGCGCGGGCCTTGGATCGCGAGCTGCGCGTAATTGGCGCTGACGTTCTCCACCTGCGCCTCGGCATCCTTCGAGAGATCGCGCAGCCACTCGAAGTCCTTGTCGCTGTTGGAGGCATTGACGACGATGAAGTAGTCGTCGGCGGAGACGCGGTAGATGAGGATGTCGTCGACGAAGCCGGCGGTGGGATAGAGGAGGCCGTTGTACTGCGCGCGACCGTCCTCGAGCTTGGAGACGTCGTTGCACGTGGCGCGCTGCAGCAGCGCGAGCGCCTCGGGGCCGCGGACGGTGAGCTCGCCCATGTGCGAGACGTCGAAGATGCCGACGTTCGTCCGGACGGCATCGTGCTCTTCGAGGATGCCGCTGAACTGCACCGGCAGCTCCCAGCCGCCGAAGTCGACCATCTTTCCGCCGAGCTCTTTTTCCAGCGCATTGAGGGGCGTTTTCTTCATGGCCGCGGAACGCTAGCACAAATGTAGGGCCGGCTCTCCAGCCGGCCCC
>DATEOX010000396.1:0-2643 GCA_035273585.1 Thermoanaerobaculia bacterium | reverse complement strand
CTCAGCGCCATCGGCGGCACGCTGCCGGCGCAGACCCGGATGGCTTTCATCATCGCCTCCGGCGCCTCCACGCAGGTCATCTTCAAGAACAACCACGACTCCGACATCATCTATCCGCCGACCAACGGCCGCCGCCGCGCGCTGCAGCCGATGGACGGCCCGGACCGGATCATCACCCTCGACGGCGACGGCCACGACTGGGACGGCATCCCGCCGTTCGTCATCGACGCGCCGGCCCTCGGCACGGCGCCGATCCGCTTCCAGAGGATCTTCGCCTTCTCCAACGACTTCGAGCTCTACTTCCGCTTCGACGCGAGGCTCGACCGCGCCGCGCCGACGGCCAACCCCGACACCTACAACGTCAAGCAGGGCAAGTCGATCTCCGTCGGCGGCCCGGGCGTTCTCTCCAACGACACCGATCCCCTCGGGCGGCCGCTGAGTGCGGCCACGGTCACCGGCCCGACGCACGGCACGCTTTCCCTGCAGCCGGACGGCGGCTTCACCTACACGCACGACGGCAGCCCGCTGCCGAGCGACGCCTTCACCTACAAGGCGGTCGCGGGCGGCAGCGAGTCGACGCCGGCCACCGTCACGTTGAACATCACCCCGAACACGGCTCCCTTCGGCACGCCCGACGCGTACAGCGTCGCGCACGGCGGCACCCTGAACGTGCCGTCGCCCGGCGTCCTGGCCAACGATACCGACGCCGACGGCGACCCGAAGACGGCCATCCTGGTCACCGGCGCGGGCAACGGCCCGACGCACGGCACGGTGACCCTCAACGCGAACGGCTCCTTCACCTACACGCACGACGGCTCGAACACGCTCACCGACAGCTTCAAGTACCGCGTCAGCGACGGCGTCTCGCAGTCGTTCGCCATCACCGTGACGATCACCATCGGCCCGGATGCGCCGCCGGTGGCGAACCCCGACTCCGGCTACACCGTGGCCGAGGGGGGGACGCTGAACGTCGCGGCGCCGGGAGTGCTGGGCAATGACACCGACGTCGACACGCCCCAGGCGCAGCTCCAGGCGCAGGTGCAGACGACGACGGCGAACGGCACGCTGACGCTGAACGCGAACGGCTCGTTCACCTACGTGCACAACGGCAGCGACACGACGACCGACTCGTTCACCTACCGCGTCTCCGATGGCATCCTGACCTCGGCCACGGTCACGGTCTCGATCGCCATCACGCCGGTGAACGACCCGCCGGTGACGGTGGCGGACGTCTACAACATCCTCGAGGACCAGCCGCTGAACGTCGTTGCGCCGGGCGTGCTCGGCAACGACACCGACCCCGAGGGGAGCGGCCTCTCGGCCAGCGTCGTCACGAACGTCCAGCACGGCGTGCTGAACCTGAACGCGAACGGCGGGTTCGCCTACAACCCGACGCCGAACTACAACACCACGGACGGCTTCGTCTACGCGGCGAGCGACGGCACGGCCTCGACGAACGGCAATGTCACGATCAACATCACGCCGGTCAACGACGCGCCGAGCTTCAACAACGTCGGCGACGTGACGGTCAGCGAGGACGCCGGCGCGCAGTCGATCGCCTGGGCCTCGAACATCAGCGCCGGTCCGGCCGATGAGATCGGCCAGACGCTCTCCTTCGTCATCACCAACGTGACGAACAGCGGCATCTTCCTCGCCCAGCCGATCATCGCCCCGGACGGCACGCTGACCTTCCAGGCGGCGGCCAACGCGAACGGCTCGGCGGTGGTCACCGTCCACCTGCACGACACGGGCGGCGTGGCCAACGGCGGGGTGGACAACTCCGGCGACGTCATCTTCAACATCAACGTCACGGCCGTGAACGACCCGCCGGCGATCACCGCCGGGGCGACGCTCAACTACACCGAGAACGACGCGGCGACGGTCATCGACAACACGGTGACGATCAGCGACGTGGACGACACGCAGATGAGCGGCGCGACGGTGACGATCAGCGCCAACTTCGCCGGCGCGCAGGACGTCCTGGCCCTGCCCGCCCCGGTCGGTGCCATCACCGGCTCGTACAACGCCGGTACCGGCGTGCTGACCCTCAGCGGCACGGACACGATCGCGAACTACCAGACCGCTCTGCGGAGCGTCACGTACCGCAACACCTCGGACAACCCGTCGACCGCGGCGCGGACGATCTCCTGGAGCGTGACGGATGCCGGCGCGGCGACTTCGGTCACCCCGGCCACGAGCACGATCAACATCACGGCCGTCAACGACGCGCCGACGGTGACGACCAGCGGCAATCTGGCTTTCACCGAGAACCAGGGGCCGACGGCGATCGACGCCGGCATCACGGTGGCCGATCCGGACAGCGCGAACCTCACCGGCGCGTCCGTCTCGATCACCGGCAACTTCGTCTCCGCCGAAGACGTCCTGGCCTTCGCCGGCCTCGGCCCGATCAGCGGCGTCTACAACAGCGGCACGGGCGTGCTGACCCTGAGCGGCACGGCGACCGTCGCCCAGTACCAGCAGGCGCTGCGGATGGTGACGTACGACAACACCTCCGAGAGCCCGACCACGGCCACGCGCCAGATCACCTGGACCGTGAACGACGGCGCGCTGGGCAGCACCCCGGCCACGAACAACATCACCGTCGCCTCGGCCAACGACGCGCCGGTGCTCACCGGCAACGAC
>DATEOX010000395.1:0-21420 GCA_035273585.1 Thermoanaerobaculia bacterium | reverse complement strand
GGTCCGCTCGCGGGCGGCGGTGGTGAGCCGCGGCGCCGAGCTGGAGGACGTCGAGCAGCGGGTCGCCGATCGGGTGCTCGTGGTGGAAGACGATGCGAACGCGTACGACCTCATCGCCTCCGCGCTCGGCTCGGCCGGCTTCCTCTGCCTCCGCGCCCGGCACGGCGAAGAGGCGCTGAAGCTGGCCCGCGAGGCACGGCCGGTGGCCGTTACGCTCGACCTCGTGCTGCCCGGCATCGACGGCTGGGAAGTGCTCAAGCGGCTGAAGACGAACCGCGAGACGTGCGACATCCCGGTGGTGATCATCTCCATGGTCGACAACCGCGAGCTCGGCGTGGCCCTCGGCGCCGACGACTACTTCGTCAAGCCGGTCGACCGCGACCGGCTGCTGGGGCGCCTGCGCGAGATCACGTCGTCGCGCGCGAAGCCGCGCCTCCTCCTCATCGATGATGACGCGGCCGTGCACTCCCTCCTCGGCGAGGAGCTGGCCGGCTACGCCCTCGACAGCGCCTACTCCGGCGAGGAGGGGCTGCAGTCCGCGCGCGACAACGCCCCGGACGTCATCATCCTCGACCTCATGATGCCGGGCATGAGCGGCTTCGAAGTGGCCGACTCGCTCAAGGAGCATCCCGGCACGGCGAACATCCCCATCCTCGTCCTGACTTCGAAGGACATCTCCGCCGACGAGCGCCGCGAGCTGCAGAAGAAGGTGACGACCTTCGTGCAGAAAGGAAAGTCGGCCAAGGAGCAACTGCTGCGCGAGATCACGCGGTTGCGAAGGGTGTCATCCTGAGCCGCGAAGACGGCGAAGGATCCGTACCTTCGGGCGCGGCGCAAGATCGGTACGGATTCTTCGCCGTCTTCGCGGCTCAGAATGACAGGTATGCCGCCCGCGCGATCTCCGCGATCGTCTTCTCCCGCGCCTCGTCCTTTGCCTTGCCGCCCTTGGTGAACACCACCAGGACGAGCTGCGTGCCGTCCGGCCGCGTGATCAGCCCCGCGTCGTTGACCACGAGGGGCATCGTGCCGGTCTTGTGCGCGAGCAGCGCGTCGGCCGGGATGCCGGCGCGGATGCGCTCGAGGCCGGTCCTCGTCTCCGTCATGCCACGCACGAGCACCTCGTGGCTCTCCGCGGTCAGGCCGTCCTGCCCCTTGGCCAGCTTCAGCAGCAGCGCGGCCATCGCGGCGGGCGTCGCGGTGTCGCGGACGTCGCGCACGTAGGCCGCGGCGCCTTTGGCCTTGATGTCCGCGGCGATGTCGCGCTCGCGGCGGTCGATGCGGATGTCCTTGATGCCGAGCTCGCGCATCCGCTTCGTCACCACCGCGCCACCGCCGACGAGGTCGAGGAGGTAATCGGACGCGGTGTTGTCGCTCACGCTCACCATCTGCTGCAGCAGCGCGCCGACGGTGGTGTTGATCGGCTTCCCCTTCGCGGCGTCGCGCAGTGGGCTCCAGCCGGGGGCGAAGCGGTCGGGCGTGATCGTGGCGTCGTCGGTGAGGAAGAGCTTCTCCTCATCCACCTGCTTCAGGACGGTCAGGGCGATGGGTAACTTGTAGACGCTGCCCATCGGGAAGCGCTCGTCGCCCCGGACGGCGGCGATACGGTTGCCGGTCGAAACGTCGATGGCGGCGACGCCAACCGTGCTGGCGAGCGGCTTGGCGATCGAGGCGATCTGTTGGGCAAGTGCGAGGAGGAGGGAGGCGAGGAGCATCCCCGCATTGTACGCATCAAAACGAAAGGGCCGGCTCGCGAGAGCCGGCCCTTCGTTGGATGTGTGGAGAGAGAGTTACGGCCGGCGGCGCGGCGCCGGAGTGGGGGCGGTGGTGGTGGTGAGCGTCGGCGGTGGCGGCTGCTTGTCCGAGACCGTGACGTTCGCGTTGGCGTCCGTCGGGTTGCCGGTGGCGTCCGTGCAGCGGACGGCGACGGCGTACACGCGGCTGCCCGTCTTGGTCGCGCCGAAGAGGTCGACCGAGAGGTCGCCCGTGATCCTCCAGTCGCCGTCGATGTTCTCATTCGCCGTTACGCCTGTGATGGAGCACTTCGGAGACGGGTCGGTCACGTCGAACGCATCGACGACGACGCTGACGGAGTTCATCAGGCCGTTCGGCTGGAACCAGTCCGGCTTGGTGAAGATGTTGGAGACGATCGGGCCGATCGAGTCGGCGACTGTGACGCCGAAGCGGTCGGACGCGGTCGCGCCGGAGCGGTCGAACGCGGTGCAGCTCACGATCGTGGTGCCGAGGGTGAAGAACGAGCCGGAAGGCGTATCGCACTTGATGACCGGATTCGGATCGGTCGGGCTGGCCGCGGTCACGTCGAAGCTGACGCGCGCGCCCTTCGAGTCTTCCGCTTCCGCCAGGACGCTGGCCGGAACGTTGATGACCAGCTTGCTGAAGAGCACCTTCACGTCGAACGAGCCGCCGCCGACGTTCAGCGCGCGGTCCGTGGAAGTGCAGGTGACGGTCGTGGTGCCGACCGGGAAGAGCGAGCCCGAAGCGGGGCTGCAGGAAGGCGTCAGCGCGCCGTCGATGTCGTCGGTGGCGGTCGCGTCGTACTTCACGACGGCGCCGCGGGAGTCGGTGGCATCGACCGAGAACGACTTCGGCACCGAGACGATCGGGTTGCCGCCGTCGAATACGTTCACCGGGAAGTCGCCCGTGGCCCGGCCGCCGAAGCGGTCGGTGGCCGTGCACTTCACCGTGGTCGCGCCGAGGGGGAAGAGCGAGCCGGACGCCGGAGAGCAGTCGATGACCGGCGACGGATCATCGCCTCCGAACGCGGAGACGTCGTACTTGACGAACTCGCCGCGAGGCGTCGGCGCCCGCATGGCGATCAGCTCGGGGATCACGATCTGCAGCTTGAGCTTGTTCGGGTCGACGACGCTGAACGGGAATGGCGCCGTGTTGCCCGTGCCGCCGAGCACGACGATCGAGTGGCTGCCCGGCGTGTTGACGATCTCCACCGGCACCCACGCGATCACGCCGGCGTTCGTCCGGGCATTGATCGGAACCGTGAAGCTTCCGGCCGGGCCGGACCAGGAGACCGTGTCGCCCAGGCCGGTGCCGTTGATGTTGACGAAGTACTCGCCGCTGCCAACGGTGACCGAGTTGGGTACGACGGATGTGATGGTCCCGGCGCTCATACTGACTGCCGCCAGGAACACGAATACCGTGATGAGGATGCGCATTCGCATTCGTTTTGCCTCCACCCGATTTGCAACGCCCCCCGGGATTGAGGGCCGTTGGCGTGCGGGAACCGATTTATCAGACGCCGTAACGTAGGGCCTCTTTCGAGTTCCTTCTGTGATGCAGGCCACAATCCGGTTACGGCGAGCGAAAGGCGCGATCATATCCGGTCAATTCCACGTACCCGCTCCCTTTCACCGCATTTCCGTTGAATTGCCCGGAGATATCCACCGCTCCCTCCCAATACGTGACCCCCGTCGACCCCCTCGTGATCAACTCCTGATCCCGAAGCAGCGGCTGGAGGGTCAGAAGGACGCCCAGCCGCGGCAGGGCGATCCGCCAGCCGCTCGGATAGGTCCCCCCGCTGTGCGGCGATCGCCACCGTGACAGCGCCTCGATGCGCATCTGGTCGTGCCTGACCGGGATCACGTCGCCATCGCTGGTGACGAGCGAGCCGGACGAGGTCACGTCCGGCGTCCCGTCCGCCCGGCGGATCACGTACAGCATCAGCTCCGTCTCGTTGTCGAGCTGGATCGAGTACCAGTCCCACCCCTGCTGCCCCTCGCGTAGCGCGGAGCTGCCGAACTCGTGGTCCATCCAGGCCAGCCCTCGACAGCGCCGGCCGTTCACCGTGCCGGTCACCTCCAGACGCGTCATGGAGTAGTAGTGCGAGGCGTACCCCTCGATCGGCGCCTTGATGCTGATGCCGTTCTGGCCATGGATTGCCGGCGGCTTCCGCGAGACGAGCGTCAGGTCGATGGCGTCGTCGCCTTGCGCCGCGCTCAAACGCCACGAGCCGTCGGGCGCCGTCCAGGCGCGCCACCCCTCGTTGAAGACGTCGAGATGGCCGCTCGCCGCCTGCGCGGTAAAGGGCGACGATCGGTTGAGCTTCTCGTAGTAGCGGAACCTCTTTGCCCCGACGTCGGTGATGGCGAAATGCGCCAGCGCGACGTGACGAAGGTCCCAGCGGTTCTCCGCGGGAGCCGTGGTGATGCCGACGCGGAAGAAGGTCAGCTCGAAGCCGAAGCGGCGGCCATCATCAGCGGTGAGGTGCCCGGTGTAGTACCACCATTCGGTGCGGTAGGCGTCGTGGCTGCCATGATCGAACGGAAACGCGAGCTCGTAGCCGGCGAGCGCGAGGAGGAAGCCGTCCTTGCCCGGCCTGTCGGCGGCGCGGGCCGGCAGAGCGAGCAGAAGCAGCGCCGCGAGAACCCGCTTTGCTTTCCACATGATCGGTTCGTGATAATAGCCGCCTCTCATGGCCGAGCAGCCCGCCGTCCCCTCACGCGCTCGCTTCCGAACGCTCGCAGCCGAGGCCTCGATCCCGATCGAGGCCGACGACCTGGCCGTGCTGGCGAAGCGCTACGCCGACCAGGGGATGTTCGACGAGTCGATCCACCTCTACGAGATGGCGGAGAAGCTCAAGCCCGGCTCCGTGGCGCTGCGCATCAACCTGGCCCGCGTGCGCGACCTCAAGCAGGCCGCCGAGGAGTCGCGCTTCTCCAGCGTGCGCCAGGAGGTGGCCGCCGACCGCGCCCGCGACGAGATCGACTCCTCGCAGTACGTCGGCCTGGCCCAGTACTACATGGCCAAGGAGCAGACGTCCAAGGCCATCGAGCTGCTGGAGATCGCGAAGCTCAAGACGCCCAACAACTACCGCCCCTTCGAGATCCTGGGGCGCCTCTATTACTCGCAGGGCGAGTGGGAGCCGGCGCACGAGGAGATCGGCTGCGCGCGCAAGCTCAACCCTTTCGACCGCGGCCTGGCCGAGATCGGCGGGCGGGTGGAGTTCGAGCTGAAGAACTTCGACCAGTCGCTCAACTCGTTCGTCGATGCCTTCCTCCTGGCCACCGACCAGAAGGGCGAGTCGACGGAGCCGACGCGGCGGATGATCAATACGCTGAAGCGCATCCTCAACCTGGAGACGAAGGACCTCAACGTCCGGATCAAGGAGCGGGTGGAGCACCTGCAGCTCTGCACGGAGCGGCTGGAGCTGCGCAAGGAGAACCTCTTCCGCCTGGAGAGCCGCAAGGACCTGAAAGACATCCTGCAGAAGATCACCCGCGCCGCGGAGAAGCGCGACGACCTGATCGTCATCGCCGCCGACCTGCGCAAGTTGCAGGTCTTCCAGCACATGAAGGACGAGCAGGTCTTCCGCCTCTCGCGCTTCGCTCGCGTCGACGGCTATCCCGCCGGGGACTACGTCTTCCGCGAGGACGAGCGCTCGATGGACTTCTATGTGGTGAAGGACGGCCGCATCGAGATCCGCAAGGAGACTCCCTTCGGCCCGCAGATCCTCGGCGCGCTCACGCCGGACACCATCTTCGGGGAGATGAACTTCATCGACCGCACCCACCGCTCCAGCGACGCGCTGGCCATCGACAACTCCGCCTGCTACACGTTCTCCTTCAGCGCCCTCGACCAGATGATGGACGAGGACAAGGAGATGGCCGTCGGCCTGCACTGGGCCTTCTGGCGCTCGCTCACGGAGAAGGTGCGCGACGCGAACGAGCAGCTCAAGCTCTTCTTTCAGGAGGATGCGAAGAAGGGCGGGGGGCGGAAGCGCGCGGAGGGGAAGCGCGAGACCCAGCAGGTGACGGTCAAGTCGGAGGACAAGGTCGACCTGTTCAAGGAGCGCGGCCTCTCCGCCGCGGAAATGAAGCTGCTGGCGACATTCTCCAGCGAGGAGCGCTTCGGCGAGGGGTCGATGATCTTCCGCGAGGGGGACAAGGGCGACAAGCTCTACATCGTGCTCGACGGCCGGGTGCGCATCTCGAAGTTCATCCCCGGCGTCGGCGAAGAGGCCCTCACGGTGCTCGACCGCGGCGACTTCTTCGGCGAGATGGCCCTCATCGACGACAAACCGCGCTCCGCGGATGCGAAGGCGCATGAAGGCGACGCCACGGTGCTGTCGATCGACCGCGCGACGCTCAACGAGATCCTGTCGATGGACCCGCACGCGTCGCTGCAGTTCCTCAATCTCCTCTGCCGGATGATCAGCCGCCGCCTGCGCGAGATCAACGACAAGATCGTGCAGTGGAAGTACATGAGCGGCGGCTTCTGACGGCGTGTACTTCGTCGCCTTCCTCGCCACCCTGTTCCTCCTCTGGGGCTCGTTCTACGCCCTGCTGCCGCTGCTGCGCTACGCCGGGCGCCGCATCGCGCACTACGCGGCCAGGCTCTCCATCCGCTTCCCGCGCGTGCAGCGGGTGACGAAGGCGACCTACCTGCCGGTGGTCCTCATCGTCCTCGCCGGCGCGGTGGTCGGCATGTCGGCCGGCGACGCGTTCCTCGACGTCGCGGAGCTCGTGCACGACCGCAGCCCGCTCCTGCAGACCATCGACTTCCAGGCGCACAAATGGATGGCCGAGCACCGCACGCCCGGCGCGACGCTGTTCTTCGTCGCGCTGTCGACGGTGGGCGGGCCGGTGGGCATCGCCGCGATCCTCGCCGTCACCGGCATCGCGCTGGCCGTCCGCGGACGCTGGCGCTGGGCGGCGTATCTGGCCATCACCGCGGTCGGCGGCGGTCTCCTGGACATGGAGCTGAAGCTCTACTTCGCCAGAGCCCGCCCCGCCCTGGCCGAGGCGCTGCGTCAGGCGCACGGCTACTCGTTCCCCAGCGGACACGCCATGGGCTCGACGGTCGCCTTCGGCGCGCTCAGCTACCTGGCCATGCGCGCCCTGCCTCGCACCCGCTGGAAGGCCGCCGCCTTCGCCTTCGCCGCGACGCTCATCCTCTTCGTCTCCCTCTCCCGCATCTACCTCGGCGTGCACTGGGTCTCGGACGTCGGCGCGGGCATCGTCGCCGGGACGCTGTGGGTGACGGCGACGACCGTGGCGTACGAGACGTTCCGGCGCGTACGGGCGATCCGCGCGCGCCGGCAGGCGGCGATTACGAGTGCTGCCACAACGAAATGAAGCGGACCCGGATGATCGTGTCCGAGTAGCCGGTCGAGCCGCTGAACGTCACGATGAGCGTGTGCCCGGCGAGGTTCGTACCGTTGAAGGCAACGGATCGCGGGCTGCACGAGACGTCCGCCATCGAGCCGTCGTAGTAGTCGCTGGCCCGTTGCGTGTACGTGGTCAGGTCATAGACGCTCACCTGCAGCTCGTTGTTGGTGCCGTCGTTGTGCGGGTCCTCGAACTGCAGCTCGTAGGCGATGGTGAAGTACGTCCCGGTCATGTTGCTCGGGACATTGACCGTCTGTGAGATGGAGCCGGCATAACCGAACTGATAGGACTTGATCGTCGAGCCGCAGACGGAGTTCGTGGTGAATGTGGCGTTGGTCGGGGTCCAGCAGTCATAGTCATCCGTGACCGGACCGCCGTTGGCGATGTGATCGTAGTAGAAGCCGACGTAACCGCGCGGCGAGTAGGAGCAGGTGGCGAAGGCGGTGGGAGCGAGGAGGAGGGCGAACAGCAGAGCGAGAGTGGTCTTCATGAGACCAACATCGCGTCCGGGGATGGAGATGTGTAGAGTTATTATTTACACCCGTACATCGTGCGCCGGTCCCGGCGATGCGAAACGCGCCGACGAAGGAGCCTAATGTCCGGACGGGCTAGGCCAACCTACGCACCGGCCCGTGGCCGGTCTTCGGCCCGCGTGACGCGCGGCGCGTAGAGGTCGCGCACCATCTGCCCGACCGTCTGCCGGTTGAGGGCGGCCGTGGTGCTCGCCTGCAGGCGGCCGAAGAGGTCGGTCACGGCGCCGCGCTCGAGGTCGTCGGCGCCGAGGTCGGGGACGAGGCGGCTGCTTCCCTCCACCATCTGCACGACCTCCTCGACCGTGATGCGGTCCGGATCGCACGCGGGCAGGTAGCCGGTCCACTCCCCGCCGATGCCTTTGACCAGCTTCGCATCCTCCAGTTTGTGCAGCACGCGCAGCATCTGCGCATCGGTGGTCCCGAACTGCTCGGCCAGGCGGTAGGACGACGGCGCATCCTCGCGGCGCTCGAAGCGGCGGGCGATCTCGATCATGCCCCGCAGCGCAAAGTAGGTGTCGAAGCGCGGGTCATCCTCGATCTGCTGCTCGCTCGCGCGCAGCACGCCGTAAAGGTTCTGCCAGACGTAGCTGATCTCCACGCCGAGCAGGATCACCACCCACATGATCTCGATGGCGATGAGGAAGATGATGGCCAACCCCACCGAGCCGTAGATCAGGTTGAAGCGGCCGTGGAAGAGGTGGTCGGCGTAGATGCCGAAGCCCCAGCGCACGAGGGTGAAAAGGACGGTCGTGATGAGCGCGCCGATCGCCGCCGCGCTGAGCTTCACGTGCGCCGACGGCACGAGCCAGAACAGCATCATGAAGGCGACGAAGAGGACGACGACGGGGAAGATCTTGAAGATGATGTCCTGCCGGAAGAGGACGCGCAGGTAGCGGTTCTTCTCCAGCATCGCCGTCGTCGTGAACGAGAGACCCATCAGCAGCGGGCCCCAGAAGAAGAGCATGGTGAAGGCGATGATCTTCGGCCGGTAGCCGCGGACGCTCCGCACCTTCCAGATCTGATTGATGGTCGCCTCGACGGCCAGGAAGAGGCGGAAGGCGACGATCATGAAGACGATCGCGCCGAGGGTGGAGGCGGCCTGGGCGTTCTCGGCGAAGTGGGCCAGGTGGTAGTTGAGCTGCGGCGACTGATAGGGGATGACGACGTTCAGGATGCTGTCGATCTGCGACTGGAAGTTCGGGAAGAGGTTGCGGAAGTACTGCTGCAGGACCTGGGTGAAGGCGACGAGCAGCGGGATGAGCGACAGCAGCGTCGTGTAGGCCAGCGCCGCCGCCCGCAAGGTGCCCTGGATCTCGTAGAACTCGCGGGCGATCTCGCGCACGAAGAGGAAGAACTCGACGGTGAGGACGCGGGCCTTGGCCCGGCCGTGCGCTTCGCGGCGGTAGAGGAGCACCGCCGGGTCGGTGAGCCACGACCAGATGACGTCCCGCGCGTGGAGCAGCCTCGCTACCAGCCCGGCCAGCCGCCCCTGCGGCCGGACGGGACCCTCGTCTGCCATGGCTCAACTATATGCGAGGCGTGCGCCGGGTGGGCGGCGCGCCCCCTGCATAATGGCCGAGCATGGCTCGCAAGGTGCTGATCCCGGAGGTCATCGAGGCCGACGAGGCCCTCCCGCCCGACCTCCGCGCGCTGCGCCGCTTCGCCCGCCTGATGGACGAAGCGTTTCCCATCCCGGGGACGACGAAGCGCTTCGGCGTCGACGCCGCGCTGGGGCTGGTGCCGGTGGTGGGCGACGTCGTCGCGGCGCTGATGTCGCTCTGGATCGTCTTCGGCGCGTTGCGGCATCGCGTCCCGATGCGTAAGGTGCTGCGCATGCTGTTCAACATCCTCCTCGACGTGGTCGTCGGTACCATCCCGGTCGCGGGCGATGTCTTCGACTTCCTCTACGAGGAGAACACCATCAACCTCAAGCTCCTGCTGCGGCATCGCGACCGGCGCCGCCCGCCGCGCACGTCCTCCCAGGTCGCCGGCGCCGCGACGCTCATCTTCGCCATCGTCCTCGGGTTCGCCCTGCTGATGATCATCGGCCTGGTCGCCGCAGTCCTGGCCCTGATACGGAATCGCTGACCCGTGCTGTTCGGACGCAACGCAGCAGAGCGCTACGCGCACCGCCCCGCCCTCCCCCTGGTGCGGCGGCGGCTGCCGATGCGCTATCACATGAAGCACCAGTTCGGCGTGCACGACCTGGCCTTCCTGCAGACGATGCACGCCCTGACCGGCGCGGCGATGTCGCCCGGCAATAAGGTCGAGATCCTCAAGAACGGCACGCAGATCTTCCCCTCCATGCTCGCCGCGATCCGCGCCGCGCGGAAGACGATCAACCTCGAGTTCTACATCTACTGGGACGGCGAGATCGGTCGGACCTTCGCCGAGGCGCTGGCCGAGCGGGCAAGGGCGGGGGTAGCGGTGAAGGTGATCCTCGACGCGGTCGGCTCCTCGACGATGTCCGCGCGCCTGATCGACTTCCTCCGCCGCAACGGCATCGACCTGGAGTGGTACCACCCACTGCGCTGGTACACGCTCTCCCGCTTCAACCACCGGACGCATCGCAAGGTGCTGGTGGTCGACGGCACGGTCGGCTTCTCCGGCGGCGTCGGCATCGCGGACGAGTGGCTGGGCGACGCGGACTCCAAGAACCACTGGCGCGACACGGTCGCCCGCGTCGAGGGCCCGGTCGTGACGCAGATGCAGTTCGCCTTCATGGACAACTGGGTCAAGAGCCGGGGCGAGCTGCTCACGGGCCTCGACTACTTCCCGGCCATCGAGCCGCGCGGGGCGCATCTGGCGCAGGTGATCAAGTCCTCGCCGTCGGAGGGGAGCTCGACGGTGAAGCTGCTCTACATCGTCTCCATCGTCAGCGCGCAGAAGACGATCTGGATCAGCAACGCCTACTTTGTCCCCGACCGGGACACGATACGGGCGCTGGAGGGGGCGGTGCGGCGCGGCGTCGACGTGCGGGTGATCGTCCCCGGCGAGGAGACGGACGTGCCGATCGTCCGCCAGGCCAGCCGCCTCCACTACGAGCTGCTGCTGCGCCGCGGCATCCGCATTTTCGAGTACCAGCCGACGATGATGCACGCCAAGACGATGGTCGTGGACGGCGTCTGGACGACCATCGGCTCCTCGAACTTCGACGACCGATCCTTCCGCCTCAACGACGAGGTGAACGTGAACGTCTACGACGCCGCCATCGCCGCCCAGATGGAGTCGATGTTCCAGGAAGACCTGGCCCGCTCCCGCGAGGTGACTCAGGCGAAGTGGTTCCGGCGGCCGGTGTTCGATAGGCTGAAGGAGGCGGTGGCGGGGGTGTTGAAGAGGCAACTTTAGAAGCAGTTGTTGGTTATTGGTTGTTAGTTGTTAGTGGGATGCCCGGCCGGACAGCGTACTAATAACCAACAACTAACAACCAACAACTACTTTGCCCACTCCGTATGCACGAACGGCGCGTCCTTCCCCTTGTCGTTGCGCTGGTAGGTGTGCGAGCCGAAGAAGTCGCGTTGGGCCTGGGTCAGGTTCTGGGGGAGTTCGGCGCTGCGGTAGGCGTCAAAGTATGCGAGGCTGCCGGACATCGCGGGCATGGGGATGCCGGCGCGTTGGGCGGCTGACACGGCGCGACGCCAGGCGTCCTGCGACTGTTCGACGCGGTCGTTGAAATCCTCGTCGAGGAGGAGGTTGCGGAGGTCGGGGCGGCGCTCGTAGGCGCGCATGATGGAGTCGAGGAAGCGCGCGCGGATGATGCAGCCGGCCTTCCAGATGCGCGCCATCTCGCGCATGTCGATGCTCCACTTCCACTCCGCGGAGCCGGCCTCGATCAGGGCCATGCCCTGCGCATACGAGCAGATCTTCGAGGCGTACAGCGCGTCGTGCACGTCGGCGATGAAGCGCTTCCGGTCGCCGGCGTCGAGGCCGCCTGACGGCGCCTTGATCACCTGCGAGGCGGCGACGCGCTCGTCCTTCATCGACGAGAGGACGCGCGCATCGATGGCGGCGGCGATGGTCGGGATGGGCACCGCGAGGTCGAGCGCGACCTGCGCCGTCCACTTGCCTGTCCCTTTCTGCCCGGCCTTGTCCAGCACCTTGTCCACCAGCGGCGCGCCGGTGTCCGGGTCCTTCACGCGGAAGATGCGCGCGGTGATCTCGATGAGGAACGACTCGAGCGGCCCGCGGTTCCATTCGTCGAAGATGTCCGCCAGCTCGTCGGCCGACGCCCCCAGCCCTTTCCTCAGGACGTCATACGCCTCGGCGATGAGCTGCATGTCGCCGTACTCGATGCCGTTGTGCACCATCTTCACGTAGTGGCCGGCGCCGTCCGGCCCGACGTGCGTGACGCACGGGCCGGAGTCGCTGCGGGCGGCGATGGCCTCGAAAATCGGGCGGATGGACTGCCAGGCATGCGCAGAGCCGCCAGGCATCAGAGAGGGGCCGTGGCGCGCCCCCTCCTCCCCGCCCGAGACGCCCGACCCAACGAAGTGGATGCCCTGCGCCTCGACGCGCCTGGTCCGCTCCTGGGTGTCCTTGAACCAGGAGTTGCCGCCGTCGATGATGACGTCCCCCTCTTCGACGAGCGGCGTGAGCTTGGCCAGCATTTCGTCAACGGGCTGGCCGGCCTTGATCATCATCATGATCCGGCGCGGCCGCTCCAGCGCAGCGACCAGCTCTTCGAGCGTCTTTGCGGCGACGAACTTCTTGCCCGCGTTCTCAGCGATGAATGCGTCGGTGATCGACGGCTCGCGGTTCCAGACGGCGACCGTGTAGCCGTGGTCCTCGACGTTCAGCGCGAGGTTGCGGCCCATCACCGCCAGGCCGATCATGGCGAACTGCGCGTTGCCGGCCATGGCTAGACCTTCGCCGCCAGCGCGTTCTTCACCGTCTGCGCGAGGCGCCGGAGGCCGCGCTCGACGTCCTCGCCGAGGTCGATGCTGATGGCCCGGCGGTTGCGCTTGGCCAGCGACTGGAAGTCGCCGATGGCCTGCGCGCGGGCGAGCACGCCGAAGCCGAACTCCTCGCCCGGCAGCGGCACGTCGAGCTGCGGCCCGCCGGTGAGCTGCAGGAAGACGCCTGTGTCCGGGCCGCCCTTGTGCAACTGCCCGGTGGAGTGGAGGAAGCGCGGGCCGTAGCCGCTCGTCGTCGCGGCGTGCAGGCCGTGGCCCACTTCCGCGCGAATCTCCGCGAGCAGCTCGTCGCGCGACGGCAGCTCGGCAAAGTACTCGGTGAGCGCGACGTAATCGCCCCCCTTCACTCGCGCGAGGAGCGCGGCCACGGCGTCGCTGTCCGGCGCCACCTGCGAGCCGCTGGTCGTCATCTTCCCCGTGCTGCGGTACTCCTCCAGCAGGCGCTTCGTGTTGTCCTTCGACTCCTGCACGTTCGGCTGGTCGAAGGCGTCGATGCCGAGCAGCGCGCCGGCGACGGCGGTGGCGAATTCGAAGGTGAAGAAGACCTCGCCGAGGTCGTTCTCATCCTCCAGCACGTAATCGATGACCGGGTGGCCGGCGTCGGCCAGCTCGCGCAGCCGCGCGGTATCGCCCGAGCCCTGCAGGCGGACGCTGACGAAGAGCCGGTCGTTGCCGTAGTCGCGCACGTCGAGCGCCGGCTCGCCGGCAATGGGGACGATGCCCTTCCCTTCCTTCCCCGTGCTCTCCGCCACGAGCTGCTCGATCCAGAGCCCGAGGGTGTCGAGCGGCGGCGGGGTGATGAGCGTCAGCTTGTCGCGGCCTTGTAACGCCATCGCGCCGATCACCGCGCCGAGAAGCGCGGGCGGGTTCTTCTTCACGCTCGGCACACGCGAGACGTGCTCCGCGTGGACGGCGCGGTCGAGGACCGTGGCCACGTCGAAGCCGGCGATGGCGGCCGGCACCATCCCAAAGTACGAGAGCGCCGAATAGCGGCCACCGATGTCCGGCATGTTGATGAACACCTTGCGGAAGCCGTCGCGCTCCGCGTCGCGAACGAGCTGCGTGTCGGGATCGGTGACGGCGATGAAGTTCTCGCCCGCGCGCTCGCCCTTCACCGACTTCACCCGATCGTAGAAGTAGCGATGGAACATCTGCGGCTCGGTCGTCGTCCCCGACTTGGAGGCGACGATGAACAGCGTCCGCTTCAGATCGATGCGCGCCTCGAGCATGCGCACCGCCTCGGGCACGGTCGAGTCGAGCACGCCGAGCCGCGGCCTTCCGCTCTGCTCGCCGAACACCCTTCTCGTCACCTCGGAACAGAGCGACGAGCCGCCCATACCGAGGACGATCACGTCGTCGAAGTCGCCGCGCACGGAGTCGGCGAATTGCGTCAGCTCATTGACGCGGGCGAGCATCGTCTCGGCGACGGTGAGCCAGCCGAGGGCGTTGGCGATGATCTTCTTGTGCTCGGGATCGTCCTTCCAGAGCGTCGCATCCTTCTTCCAGATCCGCTCGACGAGCTTCTCCTTGTCCCCGCGCTGCACGGCCGCGTCGGCCGCGGCCTGATGCGCGCCGAGATGGGGCACGATCCGCTCGCCGAGGCGGCGGACGGCGCCGTCGCGGCGCGCCTCGATGGTGGTCATCAACGATGCGAACGAGGCGTCGAACGAGACGACCCCCTCCTCGGTCAGCGCCGTGGTGATGTCCTTCAGGCTGTGGCCCTTCTCCTCGAACCGGCGCAGCACGCGCTCCGCCTCTTCGACGTTCTCCTCCAGCGTGAGCCGCACCTTGCCGTGGTCCTTGAAGGCGTCGTACGTCGCGGGTGGCACGGTATTGACGGTGTCGGGGCCGATCAGCGACTCGATGTACAGCACGTCGCTGTACTTCGGGTTCTTCGTGCCGGTCGAGGCCCACAGCGGCCGCTGCACGCGCGCACCCTTGTCGCGCAGGCGCTCGAAGCGCTCGCTGCTGAAGATCTCCTCGAAGAGCTGATAGGCGAGCTTCGCATTGGCGATGGCCACCTTGCCCGAGAGCTCCGGATCGCCGTCGAGCTGCTTGTCGGCTTTCGTATCGATGCGGCTGACGAAGAAGCTCGCCACCGAGGCGATGTCGCCGATGGGGAGGTTCTGCTCGACGCGTCGCTCCAGCCCGCGCAGGAAGGCCTCGATGACCTGCGCGTACACGTCGTTGGAGAAGATGAGGGTGATGTTGATGTTGACGCCGGCCGCGAGCGACTCCTCGATGGCCGGGATGCCTTCCGGCGTGGCCGGGATCTTGACCATCACGTTCGGCCTTCCGAGCCGGCTGAAGATCCGCTTCGCCTCCGCAATCGTCCCCTCGGTGTTGCGGGCGAGGAGCGGGCTGACCTCGATGGAGACGAAGCCGTCGCCGCCCTGGGTCTTGTCGTACACGGGGCGGAAGACGTCCGCCGCGTTGGCGATGTCTTCCAGCACGAGCTCGTCGTAGATCTCGTCGGCGGTCTTGTTCTGCGAGGCGAGCTGCCGGAGCTGGCTGTCGTAGTCCTCGCTCCCGGCGATCGCTTTCTCGAAGATGGTCGGGTTGGACGTGAGCCCGCGCAGGTCGTCCTCATCGATCATCTGCTGCAGCCGGCCACTGGTGAGAAGCTTCCGCTCCATCTGATCGAACCAGACGCTCTGGCCGACCTTTGCGAGCTCAACGAGGGGATTGCTCATCGGGAACCTCCATCAAGAAGAGGTAAGCATATCGCTGGCCCGTGTCATCCTGAGCCGCGCAGACGGCGAAGGATCCGTACCTTCAGGCGCGGCGCGAGATCGGTACGGATCCTTCGCTTCGCTCAGGATGACACCGGCTCTTCGACCCCCGCCCGCTTGATGGCCTTCGTGGCCACGCGGGCGACGAGTGTGCTGACGATGAGAGCGATGAGTGCGCCCACCCCGTAGATGACCAGCGTCGCCCTGTTGGCTGCCGCGGTCGCAAGCGATCCGATATAAACGAATGCAAGCGTGCCCGGAATGATCCCGATGAGTGTCATGCCCACGTAGGACAACAGGCGCACCCCGGTAAGGCCAAAAGCATAGTTGCTGTATGTGAATGGGAAGACTACGGCCAGCCGAACCAGAAGAACGATTTTCGCGCCATCACGCGAGATCGCTCGATCCAGCGCATGAAACTTCGCGTTGTTCGCCGTCATGTGCTCGATCTTCCGCCGCAAAACGGTACGTGCCAGAAGAAACGCGAGCGTGGCGCCGAGCGTTGCCCCACAGACGACGACGATCGTCCCCGCCACGACGCCAAACACCGCGCCCGCACCGACGGTCAGGATCGAGGCGGGGATGAAGAGGACGACGCAGAGGGCGTATACCAGAGCGTACAGGACATAGCCGGCCGGTCCCATCCCGCGCACGTACTGCTGGAATTGGCTGAGCCACTCGCGGATCGGCAGAACCTTGTAAAGGACCAGGATGCCGGCGAGCACGAGCGCACCGATCACCACTTTGATGATTGTCGACTTGGACACTCAGCGGAAGAGGATAAGCTTCTTCACCGACTTGAGCACCACCACCAGCATGGTGACGATGCCGGCGAAGAGGCCGATCACGATGCCGGCCACGCTGCCGATCAGCAGCTTGATCATCCCGCCGCCTCCCGACTTTGCCGCGGGCGCAGGGGCCGCCTCCGGCTTGCCTGCCGACGCCGCGCGCTCCTTCTCCCGCTCCCTCTCCGTCGCCTTCGCCTTCGTCTCCTCGGCCAGGCTGCCGTGGGAGCGGGCGTAGACCTGGGTGAACTCGGCGCCGAAGAGAAGGATCTGCGCGGAGTAGTAGATCCAGAGGAGGAGCACCACGAGCGACCCGGCCGCGCCGTACGAGGAGCCGACGGCGCTCCTGGTCAGGTAGAAGCCGAGGGCGAACTTGCCGATCACGAACAGCGCGGAGGTGAGGGCGGCGCCGAACCAGACGTCGTGCCAGGCGATGCGGATGTCCGGCAGGTAGCGGAAGATTCCGGCGAAGAGCACGGTCACGATCCCGAGCGAGAGGACGAGCTGCACGATCTGGGCGACGGTGGCCATCGACTCGGGGATGAAGCGGTCCGAGGCGGCGGTGATGCCGGCGTCGATCACCAGCGACACGAGGAGCAGGAAGCCGACGCCCATCACCATGGCCATCGAGAGGAAGCGCTCCTTGATCATGCCGAAGACGCCGGAGGACTTCTTCGGCTCGACGTCCCAGATGGTGTTCAGCGCGTCCTTGAGCTGGCCGAAGACGCCGGACGCGCCGAGAAGCAGCGTCACGACGCCGAAGATCGTGGCGATCATGCCGGTCTTCGGCTTGGCCGCGTTCGCCACCATGTCGTTCACGGCCTTCGAAGCCGTCTCGCCCAGGACCTGCGAGAGCTGCTTCGTGATCTGGTTCTGCGCCGCGTCGTGGCCGAAGACGATGCCGGCGATGGAGATGGCGATGAGGAGCAGCGGGGCGATGGAGAAGATGGTGTAGTACGCCAGCGCGGCGCCGAGGCGCGGCACTTTGTCCGCCATGAACTCCTGAAAGGTCTGCTTGAAGAGGCCGAAGTACTTGCCCACGTCCGGACGGTCAGCAATCAGCGCGCCCGCATCCAGGCCACGCAGCGCTCCAGCTCCTCGTGCATCCGCTCCGCCGGCAGTCGCATCGGCCGTCCATGGCCGGGCAGGACCCACTCGAAACGGTAAGCGAGGAGCCGCTCCATCGACTTGATCTGCTCCGGCCAGGAGTACCAGCAGGCACCGCGGAAGGCGTAGAGTGTGTCGCGCGTCTCGTTCCAGGCGAGATGGTCGCCGGTGAAGAGGAACTTCTCCCTCCACAGGAAGACGGCGTGCCCCTTGGTGTGGCCGGGCGTGGGGATCATCAGCAGCCCCGGCTCGAGCTCGATCGGCTCGAGGCCGCGCGGCTGGATCTCGATGGCCGCCGTGCGCGCGCGCACGTCATCCCGATGCAGCACCCGCTCGGCGCCGAAGCGCTCGTGGAACTTCTCGTGATCGGCAACATCGTCCTGATGCGTCAGCAGCAGCCGCCGCACGCCGCCCATCTCGTCGATGCGTTTGACCAGCGGTCCCGAGAAGCGCGGCGAGTCGATGAGGATGTTGCCCCGCTCGCCGCGGATGAGGTAGCTGAACGCGCCGAAGGAGCTCTCGGAGGTGAAGCCGCAGCGGTAGACGCCGTCCTCGATGAGCTCCGGATAGGCGGCCAGCGCCGCGCGCATGTCGTGCTTCGCATCGGTGCCGATCGAGGCCGTTGGGCAGGCGATGAGCGCCTTCTGTGCGGCGAGCAGCTCCGCCGCCGTGGCTGGCTGATGGAAGACGGCGGACTGATCGCCGATGTCGTGGAAGACGGAAGGGGCGATCTGCCGGCAGGCGTCGCAGTCGATGCAGGTGGTGTCGACGAAGAAGTCGCCGGCGACGTTGGCGTCGTGGCGGAGGGCGGGTTGCGCCATGGCTGCCCGAACAAACAGGCATGCGAGACTATGCCGATGGAGAGCCGCGAGGACCACCTCTGGACCAGCGCCGAGGCCGCGCACGCGTTCCGCGTCGGGGTGTCGAGCATCAAGCGGTGGACGGACGAGGGGGAGCTGGAGGCGGTGAAGACGCCCGGCGGGCACCGGCGGTACACGGTGCCGGCGCTCTACCGCTTCGCCACGCTGCGCAACCTGGCCACCGACCGCCTCCCGCCCGTCGATCCGCTGTTCCTGGAGGAGGAGCTGCCGCCGCCCGCGGATGTCTCGCTGTACGAGGCGCTCGCCGCCGGCGACGCCACGGCGGTGCGGCGGCTAGTGACGCCGAACGTCGGCCGGCTGGCGCAGCGCGCGGCGTTCTTCGACCGGGTGGTCGGCGACGCGCTGCGGGAGATCGGCTACCGCTGGGAGCGCGGCGAGCTGGGCGTGGACGAGGAGCACCGCGCCTCGCACATCATCGCCGAGGCGCTCGACCGCCTCCGGCCGGCGCATGCCAGCCGCAACGCGAACGGGCCGCTGGCCGTGCTGGCCTGCCCGCCGGGCGAGCATCACGAGCTGCCGCTGCGGCTGGTGCGGCTGATGTTCGAGTGGAGCGGCTGGCGGACGGAGCTGGCCGGCGCCCATCTGCCGTGGCCGTCCGCCCGTCACGCGGTGGAGCGCGCCTGTCCGGCCATCCTGGCCTTCACCTCGCGCCACGCCGCCTTCTACGACGAGGCGGAGTTCGACGAGCTGCTCCGCCACTGCGAGAGGCGAGGCACGCGCGTCATCACCGGCGGCGACTGGGCCCGGGGCGGGACGGGCGGGGCATCGCGCTATCTGCGGTTCCGGACGATGAAGGGTTTTGAGAAGTGGCTCCGGCAGCAATGAGGCCGGATTATTTTCCCCACCTCGGCGTTAGGGGAGGAGCATGTTCGACAACCTGCAGGACAAGATGGATCGGGTCTTCAAGACCCTGCGCGGCGAGGCCAGCCTCAACGAGTGGCACATCGACAACGCGCTCAAGGAGATCCGCGTCGCGCTGCTCGAGGCGGACGTCCACTTCAAAGTCGTCAAGGAGTTCACCAACCGGGTCCGAGAAAGGGCGGTCGGTCAGGATGTACTGACCGCGTTCTCGCCGGCCCAGCAGGTCACGAAAGTCGTCCGCGACGAGCTGCAGACGCTGCTGGGGGGCAATGAAGTGGGCCTGGCGCTCATCGGCGGCCCGGCGGTGGTGATGATGGTCGGCCTGCAGGGCTCGGGCAAGACGACCACCTCCGGCAAGCTGGCCCTGCACCTCAAGAGCCGCGGCCGCCGGCCGCTGCTCGTCCCGTGCGACGTCTACCGTCCCGCGGCCATCGACCAGCTCCGCATCGTGGCCAGCAACGTCAAGGTGCCGTTCTACGAGATCGGCGAGCTGCGCGACCCGCTGCAGATCGCGCGCAACGCGGTGCAGGAAGCGCGGACGCTGCTCCACGACACCGTCATCCTCGACACCGCCGGCCGGCTGCACATCGATGAAGAGCTGATGCAGGAGCTCGACGCCATCAAGCGCGAGACGCGGCCGAGCGAGATCCTCTTCGTGGCCGACGCCATGACCGGCCAGGACGCGGTGAAGTCGGCCAAGGAATTCGACGACAAGCTGGCCGTGACCGGCATCGTCCTCACGAAGCTCGACGGCGACGCGCGCGGCGGCGCGGCGCTCTCCATCAAGAGCGTCGTCAACCGGCCCATCAAGCTGGTCGGCGTCGGCGAAAAGTACGTCGATCTCGACGTCTTCCATCCGGACCGGATGGCCTCCCGCATCCTGGGCATGGGCGACGTGCTGTCGCTCATCGAGAAGGTCGAAACGGAGATCGACCAGAAGGAAGCGGCGCGCCTCGCCCAGCGCGTGGCCAAGGACAAGTTCACGCTGGAGGATCTCCGGTCGCAGCTTCAGCAGGTGAAGAAGATGGGGCCGATGTCGCAGATCGTGAAGATGCTGCCCGGCGCGAACAAGATCAACGACGAGGACATCGACGAGACGGCCATCGTGAAGATGGAGGCGATCCTCGACTCGATGACGAAGAAGGAGAGGGAGTTCCCGCAGCTCATCAACGGCTCGCGCAAGAAACGGATCGCCAAGGGGTCGGGGACGAGCGTGCAGCAGATCAATCAGCTTCTGAAGCAGTACCTGCAGATGAAGAAGATGATGAAGACGTTCTCCAAGGGCTTCGGCGCGCGGCGTTTCGGCAAGATGATGAAGGGCCTGCCGCCGGAATTTCTCCAATAGCCTTGCCGTTTCGCGGGCGGCTCGGTATATTGCCGAGTCCATTCAACGACTTACGAAGGAATTCAACCCCATGCTGAAGATTCGTCTGCGCCGCCAGGGCGCGACCCACGCCCCGTTCTACCGGATCGTCGTCTCCGACTCGCTGAAGACGCCCGCCGCGTCGACTCTCGAGCAGGTCGGCCACTACGACCCGAAGAAGAACCCGGCCGACACGAAGCTCGACCGCGAGCGCATCGACTACTGGCTGAGCAAGGGCGCGCAGCTTTCGCCGACGGTGAAGTCGCTGTTGAAGAAGAAGTAAAGTCGTTATTAGTTGTTGGTTGTTAGTTGTTGGTAGTTTGTCCGGTCGTGTCGCCTACCAACAACTAACAACTAACAACTAACAACTAACAACCAACAACCATGAAAGACCTCATCGAGTTCGTGGCCAAGTCGCTCGTCGACGATCCCGAGGCGGTGGAAGTGCACACCGTGGAGCGGGAGCAGGCCACCATCTTCGAGCTCGAAGTGGCCCCGCCCGACCTGGGCAAGGTGATCGGGCGGCAGGGCCGCACGGCGCGGGCCATCCGCACCCTCCTCGCCGCCGCCGGCCAGAAGACGCGCCGGCGCTACTCCCTCGACATCCTGGACTGATCGCTCCGCTTTTTTAATCATGGCCGACCGCATCGCTCTCGGCGTGATCCGCAAGGCGCACGGCGTCCGCGGCGAGGCGTCCGTCGAGCCGTGGACGGACTTCGAGCGCTTCGCCGAGCTGCGGTCCGTGACGCTCGTCTCGCCCGATGAAACGGAGACGCGGGAGGTGGAGATCGAGGCGGCGCGGCTGCATGCCGACCGGGCGTTGATCAAATTCTCCGGCATCGACTCGCCGGAGGAGCTCGCCGCCTTCCGGCAGTGGACGATCGAGATCCCCGAGTCGTCGGCGAAGAAGCTGGACGCGGACGAGTACTTTTTGCACGACCTCGTCGGGATGACGCTCGTCGACGCGCTGGGCAACGAGCGCGGCATCGTGAGCGACGCGTACGAGGGCGGCGGCGGGGTGCTGCTGGAGGTGACGCACGGCGGGCGCAAGTTCGACGTGCCGTTCGTGGCGGCCATCTGCAACGAGATCGACCTGGCGGCGAAGA
>DATEOX010000394.1:0-8224 GCA_035273585.1 Thermoanaerobaculia bacterium | reverse complement strand
GTTGCGGGCCTGGAGAAAGTTCGCGTATTCGGCGCCGATCTCCTTCGTCGTCCAGACCTCGGTGTTCGTCGTGAAGGACATCGTCATCTTCTGACCCATCACGCCGACCACGATGTCGTACGAGCTGTCGACGACGGAATGATGCGTGGGGTAGCCCTCGATCTTCGGGCCCTCGCCGGCGTCGCGGGTCGTGACCTTCGGCTCGCTGAACGTCACCTTCACCATGTTGCCGAGCTGCTTGAGCATCGACGTGGCGCCGCCGAGGAGGTCGTAGAGCTGGAGGTCGTAGTAGGTCTTTTCGGAGGGGTTGAGGACGTGCAGCGTCTTGCCGGCGTCGTTGGAGAGGATGACCGCCCCGTCCTTGAAGAGCATCCCGTCGCCGCTGGTCATCTCCATGCGCATGGCGTTCCCTTCGACCGACGTGCGGCCGGAGAGGGCCATGCCGCGGGTGCCGGTGGTGTCGCTGCGGAAGTCGTACGAGAGGCCGGCGAGGGCCGCCGGAGCGATGGCCGCGAGGAGGGCGGCGAGGGCGAGTCTTTTCATCCGAAATCTCCTGTTTCCAAGGCCTTAATCGCACCTGGGGCGGAAAAATGCCTGTGCTATGATTTCGCCGCTTTTTCACGCAGACATTTCAGCGGATTGACTAGGAGGGTTTCTCTTGCGTCGCTTTCGACTCGTGAACCGATTCCCGGTTTGGACACTGCTTGCCTCGCTGGCGCTCGCCGGCCCGGCATTCGGGTCCGGCTTCTCCATCTTCGAGCAGGGGGCGAAGGCGACCGGCATGGGCGGCGCGTTCGTCGCCACCGCCGATGACCCGAGCGCGATCTTCTACAACGTCGCCGGCATCGCCCAGCAGCGGCAGCTCACCATCCTCGGCGGCGGCACGGCCATCAACTTCTCCAACGAGTTCAAAGGCGATCCGAACGATCCGTTCACCAGCGGCGCGTCGGCGCAGTACGCGCGGCACACCTTCGTCCCGCCCAACGCCTACGCGGTCGTCCCCATCGGCCAGAACCTGACCTTCGGCATCGGGACGTTCGCCGCGTATGGCCTGCGCACCGACTGGGAGGACCCGTTCGTCGGCCGCTTCGTCTCGCGCGACGCGAACCTCAAGACCGTCTCCGTCGAGCCGGCCGTGGCCTGGCAGTCGAGCAGCGGCGCGGTGGCCATCGGCGTGGGCGCGGAGTACCGCCGGGCGCACGTCATCCTGCAGCGCAACAACGGCACGCTCAGCCCGTTCACCGGCCGCTTCGTCGACGTGGCCAGCGTCTACCTCAACAGCGACTGGAACTCGGCCTGGGGCTACAACGTCGGCGTCCTGCTCAAGCCGAACAGCACCTGGCGCCTCGGCGCCTCGTACCGCTCGGACATGGACATCGATTTCACCGGCGACGCGAACTTCAACCAGATCCCGACGGGCAACGCGCAGCTCGACGCCATCGTCGCCTCGCAGCTCCCGCCGAACCAGGGCATCCACGCCTCCTTCGCCTTCCCGGCGACGCTCGCCGCGGGCGTGGCCACCACGGCCATCCCGAACTGGGACGTCGAGTTCGACATCACCCACACGACGTGGAGCCGCTTCGAGACGTTGCTCGTGGAGTTCGACGTCACGCCGGAGCGGAACCTGAACCGGCCGCAGAACTGGAAGGACACCTACTCCTACCGCCTCGGCGGCAACCGGCGCGTGACGCCCGACTGGGACGTCCGCCTCGGCGCCGTGTATGACAAGAACCCGCAGCCGACGGCGGCGGTGAGCCCGCTGCTGCCCGATGCCGACCGCGTCGGCGTGATGTTCGGCGTCGGCTACCACAAGGGGCCGTTCATCGTCGATGTGAGCGACATGATCCTGCACTTCAAGAACCGCAGCACGAACGGGGAGAGCCCCGATTTCAACGGGACGTACAAGACCAGCGCGAACCTGATCAGCGTCAACGTCGGGCTGCGCTTCTAGACCAAAGGAGAGACCCCATGAAGAAGATCTTTGCCATCATCACGGCCGCGGTCATGCTGCTGGCCGCAGCTCCGGGCTTCGCCGCGCGCGGCTCGGCGGACTTCACCCGCTTCGTCGCCATCGGCGACAGCTACGGCGCGGGCCTGGAGAGCGGCTCGCTCAACGAGCGCCACCAGCCGTTCAGTTGGCCGGCCGTGATCGCCCGCCAGGCGGGCGCGCCGGACTTCCAGCAGCCGCTGGTCAGCTTCCCGGGCATCGGCAACGAGCTGCAGCTCGTCAACGTCGTCGCCTTCCCGCCGGTCATCACCCCGGCCGCCGGCACCGGGCAGCCGATCAACGCCACCCTCCCCCGCCCCTACAACAACCTCTCCGTTCCGGGCGCGACGGTGACGGACGTCATCACGCTCAAGGGCAACGAGAACCCGCCGCAGGGCACCGCGCAGAACTTCGCCCGCTTCATCCTCCGCGGCCTGGGCACGGAAGTCGATCAGGCCATCGCCCAGCATCCGACGTTCATCGCGATCTGGATCGGCGGCAATGATCTTCTCGGCGCGGTCCTCTCCGGAACGCCCAAGGCGCTGACCCCGATCGAGACCTTCCGCACGTCGTACAACACGATGCTCGACCGCCTCGTGGCCGGCGCGCCGAATGCCGGCATGGTGGTCGGCAACCTCCCGACCAACGCCACGGCCGTGCCGGTGATCAACACCGTCGCGCCGGTGCTGATCAACCCCGCCACCCGCCTGCCGGTGCTGATCGGCGGCAACCCGGTGCCGCTCATCGCCGAGCTCGGCGACGGCACGGTCGGCGCGCTGCCGACGGGCAGCAAGGTGCTGCTCACCGCCTCGTCCAAGATTGGCACCGGCTTCGGCATCCCGCCGCAGCTCGCGGCGGTCCCGCCCTTCAACGCGCTGCCGAACGTCGGCAAGCCGCTGCTCGACACCGACGTCCTGACGCCGGCCGAGATCACGGAGATCACCAATCGCGCGGTGGCCTACAACGACATCATCAACACCGCGGCCACCTCACGGAACATCCCGGTGGCGGACATCAAGGGTCTCTTCGACCGCTGGTCGGCCGGCATCACGGTCGGCCCGTTCGTGCTCAACGGCGCATACGTCAGCGGCGGCCTGTTCAGCCTGGACGGCTTCCACCTCACCGACATCGGCTACACGCTCTTCGCCAACGAGTACATCCGGACGATCAATGCGAACTACGACACGGAGATCCCGCTCGCGGGGCTCTCGCAGTTCTTCGCCAACAACGGCGCGTTCCCGGACGACCTCGGCGTGGTGTTCGTCGCCGGCTCGCCCTTCCAGATCAGCGCCGAGGCGGCGAAGTCGATCCGCATGTTCGCCAACCCCGTCGCCGGCTCGCGCCGCCTCCACGCCGCGACGCACGAGGATGGGGCGAAGGACCACGTGAACGGCGGCGCGCGCACGCCGTAATCGCATCACACGTTCAACACCGAGGGGCCGGCTTCGCGCCGGCCCTTTTCGTTTGTCGGAGGCTTTCGCATGAGCGAGAACAAATCAGTCGTCGAGCGCTACATGGACGGCTTCCGGCGCTCCGTCCACGCGGAGATTCTGTCCTGCCTCACGGATGACGTGGAATGGATCCTTCCGGGCACGTTTGATCTGCATGGAAAGCAGGCGTTCGATGCCGAAATCGAGAATCCGGCGTTCATCGGCTCGCCCGACATCGCCGTCCACCGCCTCATCGAGGAGGACGATTGCGTCGTCGCCGAAGGAACCGTGCGCGCGCAGCGGCGTGACGGCAACAGTCTGCTGCTCGCGATGTGCGACGTGTTCGAGATGCGCGATGGAAGGATCCGGCGGCTGACGAGCTACCTGATGGAAATCAAGGGCTCTTGAGATCGGGCGCGTGCGGCCTGACCGATGCGGGATTCGAACAGCTCACGAGGACGCTCGGGCGGACATGACCCGCCACACATCTTCTCCCTGTGCGACATGGGCGTGCAGCGGGGAATGTCCTGATCGCCCAACGACAGTATTGGATCGCACACGCGATCAGAAACAGGGCGGCAAGTCCAAAGGGAAGCCGGCGCCTCATGCGCAGCGAGTAAGTGTCCAGGGCGGACTGCGGAGTTCCTTTACGTCCCCGCCGGCCGCCCTCTCGGCGACGGCTTCGAGATGTCGATCATCGCCATCCGCTCCTTCTCGTCGTACCAGCAGTGGAAGCGTTTGATGCCGGGGACTTCGATGTCATAGAAGCGGAAGAAGCTCGGGACGTGGATGGAGGTGGACTTGTCGGACTGGCGGATCTTCGCGGCGCCTTCCTCTTTCTTATCGAGGGGCTTGATGCCGATGACCTTGCGTTTCTTGTCGTAGTAGAGGTTCGCGCTGGTCTTGCCGCGGAGGCGGAGCATGTTCGCGACGGGGGACGGCAGTCGGATCAGACGCGACTGCACGATGGTCGCCGAGGCTGGAAAACGCTCGAACTCCGGCTGTGGGTCCCACTTCTCGAAAGCCATCTCCGACTCCTCACCCGTCCCGACCCTGCTGGCGTACGGGATAAGATCATAAAATCCAGAATGTTTTTGTCAACGATTTATCGCATCGTTTGGGGACGGTAAAAACGGCCGGACGGCGATTATTTATTCTGACGTTATTGTGAACAGCGCTCCGGCGGGCCGAGCCGTCATGAGTCGATTTCGATCGTAAGCTGCTGACCAGGCGTGACTTGATCAAAGAGGCCGGCCGCGCCCGCCAGCAGAAAAAGGTAGGGAAATGGCATCCTCGCGCCACTCCTTGAGTGGATGCCCCCTGTCCGAGTCTTCATCTGTTACAGCCACCGCGACGCCGAATACCTCTCCTCCGACTCGCTCCTCGGGTTCCTCCGCGGTCTGGAGAAGGAGGAAGACGTCGAGCTGTGGTGCGATCAGCGCATCGAGACCGGCACGCTCTGGGACGATGTGATCCGCACCCGTTTGCGCGACGCCGACGTCGCCCTCGTGCTGGTCAGCCAGAGCTTCCTCGACTCCGCGTACTGCACGAACATCGAGATGCAGACGTTCCTCACCCGCCGCCGCGACGACGGCATGATCCTCTTCCCCATCCTCCTCTCTCCCTGCGAATGGGAGCGGCGCGAGTGGCTCGCCGCGACGCAATGCCTGCCCGGCGGCGACGAGACGGTGGAGGAGCACTACGCAGAGCCGGCGAAGCGGAAGCGGCTCTTCCTGCGCATCCGGAAGGAGCTGCGGGAGGCGATCAGCAAGGTGCGGAGCAAGACGGCCGCCGCGGCCGCGCCGGCGGCAGCACCGGAAGCCTTGGCCGGCTCGATCTCCGAGCGGCGGTCGCTGACGGCCATCTGCTGTGATGTCGTCCCGCTCGAGCGCGACGGCACGCAGGTCGGCGGCGACGATCTCTCCGAGATGCTGCACGACCTGATGCCGGAGTTCACCCAGCTCTGCACCGAGGTGTTCGAGGAGTTCAAAGGACGCGTCGGCGAGACGGCCGGCAGCGGCGTGCTGGGCCTCTTCGGCTATCCCGCCGCGTACGAGGACGACAGCCGCTCGGCCATTCGCGCCGCCATGGCCGTCCTCGAGCGGGGCGCGAAGCTCGGCGCGCGGACGGAGAGCGAGCTCGGCATCCGCCTCGCCTTCCGCGTCGGCATCCACTCCGGACGGGTCATCGCCGACACGAACGGACGGACGCCCCTCGGGCAACTGGCCAATACCGACATGGCCCAGACCGCCGTCCGGCTGCAGGAGCTCGCGCCGCTCGACGCGGTCGTGATCAGCGACGCCGTCCTGCCCCAGATCGAAGGCTTCTTCGAGACCGAGCCGGGGCGCGTGTTGCGGCTGCCGTCGCGGCCGGAGCTGCGCGCGCACCGCATCGTGCGCGACACCGGCTTCCAGACCCGGGCGCAGACGGCGGCCGGCCGGATGACCCGCTTCGTCGGCCGGGAGAAGGAGCTCGGCCTCCTCGTAGCGCGCTGGAACGACGCGCGCGCGGGCAAAGGGAACGTGGTCGTCATCCGCGCCGACGCCGGCATCGGCAAGTCGCGGCTCCTGGCCGAGACGAAGACGCGCGTGGCGGACGAGTCGAGCCACTGGTTCGGCTGCCGCTGCGCGTCGCGCTACCAGAACACCGCCTTCTTCCCGCTCATCGGCTGGCTGGAGAACTGGATGGGCATCGAGTCGACGGATCCCGATGCGGTGAAGCTGCGCAAGGTGGAGACGACGCTCGCGCCGTTCAACGGCTCCGTCAACGATCTGATCCCGGTGGTGGCCGCTCTCCTCTCCATCGCCGGCCGCCCGCGCTCGAAGAACTCGTCGCGCATCGAGAACGCGCGCGAGAAGAGCGAGACGACCGAGCAGGTGCTGGCCCAGCTCGTGGTGGAGGCGGCCGCGCAGAAGCCGGTCGTCTTCTCCATGGAAGACCTGCACTGGGTCGATCCCTCGACGCTGGAGCTCTTCGATCTGCTCGTCGAACAGGCACCGACGGCGCGGCTGCTCGTCCTGGTCACGCTCCGCCCCGAGCAGGCGCCGGCGGAGTGGATGCGCCGCGAATACGTGGGCCAGATCACGCTCGACCGGCTCGACCGGAAGGAGACCATCGAGATGGTCCTGGCGGTCACCGGCGGGAAGCCGTTGCCGGCCGCGGTGATGGAGGAGATCGTCACGCGCACGGACGGCGTGCCGCTCTTCGTCGAGGACCTGACGCGGATGGTCCTCGAGTCCGACATGCTCGTCGAGCGCGACGACTACTACGACCTGGCCCGCCCCTTCCAGTCGCTGGTCATCCCGGCCACGATTCACGACACGATCCTGGCCCGCTTCGCCAAGCTGACCACCGCGAAACCAATTGCCCAGGTCGCGGCGACCATCGGCCGCGAGTTCTCCTTCGACACGCTGCGCGTGGTCAGCGGCGTCGAAGCGCCGGTGCTGCTCCAGGAGCTGAACCGCCTCATCGCCGGAGGCCTCCTCTACCGGCGCGGCTTCGCCAACAAGGCCAAGTACGTCTTCAAGCATGCCCTGGTGCAGGAGGCGCTGCAGGAGTCGCTGCTCAAGCGTCAACGGAAGCGCTATCACGAGAAGATCGCCGAGCTCCTGGAGCAGAACGCCGAGGCGATGCAGCGCGAGCCGGAGGTGGCGGCGTATCACTACGGCGAGGCGGGCATGAGCATGAAGGCGGCGCGCTGTTGGGGGCGCGCGGCGTGGCGCGCGCTCGAAGCGTGCGCGAACCGCGAGGCGCTGCAGCACGTGCGGCGCGGACTCGACGCGCTCTCCGCCGTTCCCGCCGACCAGGCGCGGGCGGACGTCGAGCTGCGCCTGCGCCTCATCGAGGGGGCGCCGCTCGTGGCCCTCCACGGCTCGGCTCATCCGGACGTCGGCCGGGCCTACGCCCGGGCCCTGGAGCTGGCCCGAGAAGCGCCGCAGCCGCCGTCGCGCGAGACGCCGTCGCCGCAGCTCTTCGCCGCGCTGCGCGGCGTGGCCACGAACAGGACGATGTCCGGCCGGCTGCTGGATGCCGGCGCGATCGCCGACGAGGTGCACGAGATCGCCCATGCCTCGCGCGAGCCGCACCTGGTGCTGGAGAGCCACGCCGCGCGCTGCGCGATGTTCTTCTGGCTGGGCAGTTGCTGGCGCGCGGCGCAGGAGGCGCACCAGGCGATCGCCATATACGAGCCGGACCGCCATCACGTGTCGCACTGGCTGCGCTACGGCGAGGACCCGGCGGCGGCCGCCTACACGTACGGCATCCTGGCCGAGGCGGCGGCCGGAAGGCGGCGGGAATCGGCGGCGCTGATGGAGCGCGCGCTGGCGGTCTTCGAGCAGTGGTCGCAGCCGCACAGCCGCGCGTTCCTCCTCGCCGGGGTCGGCTGGGGGGCGATCGAGCAGAACGACGCGGCGGCCGCTCGCGCTCACGCGCAGGCGCTCATCGACATTGCCACCGAGAACCGTTTCGCCGCCTGGGAAGCCCTCGGCATCGTGTTCAAGGGATGGGCGCTCGCCGCGCGCGGCGCGACGAATGACGGCATCGCGTTGATGGCCGAGGGGCGGCGAAGGTGGCACGAGACCGGGATGCGCGTCGCGGCCTGCTGGATCCCGGCGCGCATCGCGCAGCTCTACGCCGACGCCGGCCGGACGAACGACGCGCTGCAATGGATCGACGTCGGCCTGGCCGGCGCGAGCACGTTCGGCGACGGCTACTACCTGCCCGAGTTGCACCGCCTGCGCGGCGACCTCCTCGCCGCCAGCGCCGGCGCCGACTGCGACGTGATCGATGCCTACCGCCAGGCGGTGCG
>DATEOX010000393.1:0-2516 GCA_035273585.1 Thermoanaerobaculia bacterium | reverse complement strand
GAGGGTGCTCGCGCCGGAGCCGGGGGTGGCGGGCGTCGGGGGCGCAGCCGCGGCGCGGGCTGCCTCCTGCTGCTTCACATCATCGACGTCCCGCTGCAGTTGGGTGACCTGCTGCGCGAGACGGTCGATGCGGTAGCCCGTCTGCTCGATCGAGCCCTGCGTGTTGTTCGCCCGCTCCTCGATCTGGTCGACCTTGGTCACGAGCGTGGCGTTGGACCTGAGCAGCGTCTGGGTCTGCTCGGCGATCTTCGCGTTGACGTTCTGCACCTCTTCCTTGCTCGACGCCGTCCGCTTGAGCTGCGCGACCTGCTCCTGGAGGTCGGAGATCTGGCTCTGCAGCTTCTCCATGTCCGAGGAGGTCACGCAGCCGGCGAGGAGCGAGCAGGAGGCGGCGAGCAGGAGGACTTTTTTCATCATCGGTTCCCTACGAGCACGAGGTGGGCCCGGCGGTTCTTCGACCAGGAGCTCTCGTCGTGGCCGGGGTCGAAGGGCCGCTCCTCGCCGTAGCTGACGGTGCGCATGCGCGAGGCGTCGACGCCGAGGGCGGAGAGGTAGTCCTTGACCTGGTTTGCCCGGCGATCGCCGAGGGCGAGGTTGTACTGCTCGGTGCCGCGCTCGTCGCAGTGGCCCTCCACCAGGAGGTTGTACTTCGGATTGCTCTTGAGCCACGTGGCGGAGGCGCTGAGGGCGTTCTGCGCCTCGGTGCTGAGCGTCGCCTCGTCGTAGCCGAAGAAGGCGTCCTGGATGTAGCCGCGCTGCTGCGCGACGCGGTTCGCCTCTTCGATGTCCAGCGGGAGGTCTTCCGTCCGGACGACCGGCGTGTCATTGACGAAGTCCTTCGGCGGCGCGACGGTGGTGTCGTTGCTCGTCGTGTTCGGCGGGAAGTTGACGTCAGGTACGGTGGAGGTCGTCTGGGTCTGCGTCACCGCGTCTCCGCCGCCCTTCGGCTTCGGTTTCTTCGGACATGCCGTCGCCAGGATGCCGACGGCGACCAGGGCCAGGCCGCACGCGAAACCTTTCCACAGCTTACTCATTGCGTTTTCAGCTCCTTATGTCTTTTCGGATGATAACAGCTTCTTGCGTGTCATCCTGAGGCGCGGAGACGGCGAAGGATCTCCTCGCTCTTGCCGGGAGATCCTTCGCCGTCTTCGCGGCTCAGGATGACACGGCTACTCCGACTTCTTGGACCAGTCCGGATCCTTGTTCTCCCCTTCGAACGTCAGTTGCTCCAGACCGGTGCCGTCGACGCGCATCCGGTAGATCTGCCACCTGCCGGTGCGGTTCGACTGGAACGCGATCCACCGCCCGTCCGGCGACCAGGTCGGCTGCTCGTTCGAGCCTTCGCCGGCGATGATCCGGCTCTGCATCGTCGTCACGTTCGCCACGCGGATCTGAAACCGGCCGTTGACGCGCGACGTGTACGCGATCTCGCCGCCGTCCGGCGACCAGGTGGCGTCGTCGTTCCACTCGCCCTCGAACGAGACGCGCCGGACGTTCGTCCCCTCCGCATCCATGATGTAGATCTGCGGCGTGCCGCTCCGCCCGGACGTGAACGAGATCTGCCGGCCGGTGGGACTCCACTCCGGCGTCGATTCGATCGATTGGCCGGTGGTGAGCCGGCGGAGGTTCGAGCCGTCGTCCTTGATGACGTAGATGTCGGGGTTGCCGGCGATCGAGCCGACGAAGGCGATGTCGTTGCTCACCGGCGAGAAGGTGGCCGAGGTGTTGAGGTTCAATCCGGAGGCGACGCGGATCCGTCCGCCGCCGCGGCGGCTGATGACGTACATGTCGGACGTCCCGCGCGCGAAGGACGTGTAGACCATCCGCTCGTTGTCCGGCGACCAACTGGGGAGGATCGACAGCGCCTCGTGACGCGTGATCTGCCGCTGGTTGCTGCCGTCCCAGTCCATCAGCCAGATTTCGAACGCGCCGCTGCGGTTCGATGCGAAAGCGATCTGGGAGAGGAAGATGCCCGGTCGCCCGCTCACGCTGCGCACCAGGGCGCCGGCCACGAGGTGGGCCATCATCGTCAGCGCCGGCTTCGTGCCGCGGTAACGCTTCCCGTACTGCAGCGCGCCGGTGGTGTCGACCATGCTGACGTCGACCAGGTAGTCGTCCTTGTCGGTCGAGACGCTCAGCGACAGCGCGAGCTGCGCGTTGACCTGCTTGGCCAGCTCCGCCGAGGGGGGGATGCCCGGCGGGATCGCGGCGATGCCGAAGACGCCCGACTCGGCGATGTCGCGCGTGAGCGGCCGGAAGAAGAGATTGTTGATCTCTTCCGCGGAGAGGCCGGCGGCGAGGGTAGGGAAGGGGATGGCCACCCGCAGCACGCTCGCCGCCTTCGAAGGGTCCATCGTCGTTGTGATGGTGGTCTGCGCGCGCGCGGTGGTTGCGGCGAGCATCATGAGCAACAGAAGGACGCGGTTTCTCATCATTTGAATGTCAGGCGCACTCCGAGGTAGTTGCCGGCGTAACCGAACGGCAGCGGCGGCAGCGGCGAGGCCTCCAGCACGGCG
>DATEOX010000392.1:0-6536 GCA_035273585.1 Thermoanaerobaculia bacterium | reverse complement strand
AGTCACGTTCGTGAGATGCACGCCCGGCTCGATGACGCAACCTTCGCCGATGGTGGTCGTCCCTTCGATGGTCACGAACGGATAGACGACCGAGTCGGCGCCGATCGCGACGGTCGAGTCGATGACGACCGTCGTCGGATTGCGGAACGTCACGCCGTTCGTCATCAGCTTCGAGACGACGCGCTTCTGGATCTCGGCCTCGACGTTCGCCAGGTCGGCGCGCGAGTTCACGCCGAGGGCCTCGACCGGGTCGTCGACGATCACGGCGCCGACGCGCTGGCCGCTCTTGCGCAGCATGCCCAGGACGTCGGTGAGGTAGTACTCCCCCTGCGCGTTGTCGGTGGAGAGATTGCGCAGGTTCTCCAGCAGCGGCGCGGCGTTGAAGACGTAGATGCCGGCGTTCACCTCGTCGATCTGCTTCTGCTCGGGCGTGGCGTCCTTCGCCTCCACGATCTCTGTCACGCCGCCGGACGCGTCGCGTACGATGCGGCCGTACGAGGCCGGCTGGGCGAGCTTCATGGTCAGGAGCGTGAGCGCGTTGCCGTCGCGCTCGTGCTCGTCGATGAGCCGGCGCAGCGTCTCGGGACGGGTGAGCGGCACGTCTCCGGAGAGGATCAGCACTCGGTCGCGGGAGATTGCGCCGGAGGCCTGGAGCACCGCGTGGCCGGTGCCGAGCTGCTGCTCCTGGACGGCGAAGCGTGCCCGGTCGCCGATCGCCTTCTGCACCGCTTCCTTCTGATGGCCGACGACCACGACGGGCGGCTGCGAGCTCACGTCCGCGGCGAGATCGAGCACGTAATCGATGATCGGCCGCCCGGCGGCGCGGTGCAGCACCTTGATCGTGGCCGACTTCATCCGCGTGCCGAGGCCCGCGGCGAGAATGATGACGTCGAGGTTGTGGCTCATCCTTCGTTCCTTCTCATGCGCTCCAGCGTGCGGCCGTAGCGGTCGTAGAGCCGGAAGATCGTCTCCGCGAGCGCCGCCGGGTCGTGCCGCACGAAGTTCCCCTCTGCAATGATGTCGCCGAAGAACGGCGTCACCCCCAGCTCGCGCACGGCATTGATCTCGAACTGCACCGGGTGCTGGCTCTCCGCGGCGTACGCGGCGAGGATCTGCTCCGTCGGCCGCCGGCCGTTGATGATCATCACGTCGACGACGAGGCCGGCGTGCTCGACGATCGCCGCGAGGTGGTCCTCCGCCGTGTAGCCCTCCGTCTCGCCCGGCTGGGTCATCACGTTGCAGATGTACACCCGCAGCGCGCGCGCCTGGCGCAGCGCCTCGGCGATCGGCTTGATGACGAGGTTCGGCAGCACGGAGGTGTACAGCGAGCCGGGCCCGATCAGGATGAGATCCGCCTTGGCGATGGCGTCGAGCGCGGCCTGCACCGGCTCGGCGTCCGGCGGGTCGATGGCCAGGCTCACGATGCGCGCGCGGCGCGGCGTCACGTCCACCTTCTCGCCGAGGTTCGAGCCGCTGATGGCCACCTCGCCGACCAGCTCGCGCCCGTCATCGAGCACGGCGCGGAGGCGGACGTCGGCCAGCGTCGAGGGATAGATCTCGCCGCGGATGGCGAGGACTTCCGACGCGGCGAGGATCGCGTTGTCGAAACCGCCGGTGATGTCGGTCAGCGCGGCGAGCAGCAGGTTGCCCAGCGCGTGGCCGTGCAGCGTCGAGTCGCCGGAGGATTCGAAGCGGTAATTGAATAGACGGGAGAGGAGCTGCTCCTCCTCGGCCAGGGCGACGATGCAGTTGCGGATGTCGCCCGGCGGCAGCATCCCGAGCTCCTTGCGCAGGACGCCCGAGCTGCCCCCTTCGTCCGTGACGGTGACGATCGCACCGAGGTCGCGCACCGACCAGGCGCCGTCGGCGTCGACATAGCCCTTCAGCCCGCGGAGGAGGGTCGAGAGGCCGGTGCCGCCGCCGATGGCAACGATGTCGAGGCCGGGGTGGCGCATGTCAGAGTGTCATCCTGAGCTGCGCAGACAGCGAAGGATCTCCCGGTTCTTGCGAGGAGATCCTTCGCCGTCTGCGCGGCTCAGGATGACACATCACTTCTTCTTCAGTTCCGTCAGCACCAGCTTGGCCACCGCCTTGAGCGTGTCGAAGACGCCGGTGCCGTTCATGGCCACCGCTTCGAACGTCGGCTCGCCCTTGAAGTTGAGCTGGCGGTACATCTCGTCGGGCGGCAGCGCGGTCGGCAGATCGCGCTTGTTGAACTGCAGCGCGTAGGGCACGGTCCTGAGGTCGTAGCCCTGCTCCTTGAGGTTCTTGTCCAGGTTCTGCAGCGACTCGACGTTCGCCTCCATCCGCGCTTCCTGCGAGTCGGCCACGAAGATCACGCCGTCCACACCCTTGAGGATCAGCTTGCGGGAGGCGTCATAGAAGACCTGGCCGGGGACGGTGTAGAGATGGAAGCGGGTCTTGAAGCCGCGCACCGTGCCGAGATCGAGGGGGAGGAAGTCGAAGAAGAGGGTGCGGTCCGTCTCCGTGGCCAGGGAGATCAGCTTCCCCTTCGCCTGCGGGTTGGTCTTGTCGTAGATCCACTGCAGGTTCGTCGTCTTCCCGCACAGGCCGGGGCCGTAGTAGACGATCTTGCAGTTGATCTCCCGCGCTGCGTAGTTGATGAACGTCATGGGTGGTCGTTATTCGCTGAAGAGGCTGTCGATGTCCTCGTCGGTGATCTCAGCGAACGGCGAGTCGAAGCGGTTCGCCATGTTGCCGCGGTCTGCCTCGGACTTTTTCAGGAGCTGCTCGAACGTCCGCTCCAGCTCCTGCGACGCCTTCTTCACGCGCAGGCGGACCAGACCGAGGGACGATTTCTCGTCGAAAATGACCACCAGGATGACCCGCTGGGCCACGAGCGAGATGTGGATGTTGTCCCGCTCGCCCTCATGAAAGAGGATCGAGAACTCCTTCTCGCCGATGAGTTTGGCCAGGCCGTCCGTGGCGGCCACGTTGCCCGCCGTCAGCGACGCGAGCGAGGTGGCGTCCACCCCGCGCATGTCGCCGTGGACGGCGATCTGCTGGCCGTTCTTGTCGACCAGGAAGACGATTTTCGAGTTGGAGTCGACCTGCAGACGATGAAGGATGTCCTTGATCTGCTGGTACTCCTCCTCGTACATCACGAGATCAGGAGAGGCCATTCATTCCCCGTTTGAAGCGTAGTGGACGGGACGGAAATGTATAACACACCTTCGCGTCATCCTGAGGCGCGAAGACGCCGAAGGATGACACACACGCGCCTCAAATCTCGCGCCGGCCTTCCAGCGCCTTGGCCATGGTGACTTGGTCGGCGTATTCGAGGTCGCCGCCGACCGGCAGCCCGAAGGCCAGCCGCGTCGTCCGGACCTCGAGCGGCCGGAGCTGCTGGGCGATGTAGAGCGCCGTCGCCTCCCCCTCCACGTTCGGGTTCGTGGCGATGATCACCTCCCGGATGCTCCCCGCTCGCACGCGCTCGAGCAGCCCGGCCACGTCGATGTCCTGCGGCCCGATGCCCTTGAGCGGCGAGAGCGCCCCGAGAAGGACGTGGAAGACGCCCTTGAAGTCGCGCGTCGATTCGATCGTCTGGATGTTGAAGGCCTCTTCGACGACGCAGATGACGGAAGTATCGCGGCGCGGGTCCGAGCAGATCGCGCACGGCTCGACGTCCGTCATGTTGTTGCACACGGAGCAGCGGAAGATCTTCGCCTTGACATCGAGGATCGCGCCGGCCAGCGACTCGGCCTCGGACGCGGGCCGTTTGAGGATGTGATACGCCAGCCGCGACGCCGACTTGCCGCCGATGCCCGGGAGCTTGGTCAGCTCGTTGATCAGGTTGGCCAGCGGCGGGGCGGTCATCGCGCTAGAACAGGCCGGGGATCTTCATCCCGCCAGTCATCGACCCCATGGTCGACTGGAGCTGCTCGTCGACCTTCCGGCCTGCCTCGTTCACGGCGGCCATGATGAGATCCTGCAACATCTCGATGTCGTTCGGGTCGACCGCTTCCTTGTCGATGGCGATGGCCAGGAGCTCTTTCGAGCCGGCCATGGTGGCCTTGACCATCCCGCCGCCCGAGGTGCCTTCGACGCGGATGTTGGCCATCTGGCTCTGCATCTGCTCCTGCATCTGCTGGGCCTGCTTCATCAATTGCTTGATGTTCATCGTGTCTCCTTGATTTCCGCTCCGAGATGCTTCTGGAACGACTTGAGGACCGGATCATCGCGCAACGCCGACGGCTTGTCCTCCGCCCGCCGCCCGCCCGGCTTCTCCGCCGCCTCCGCCTTCGCGTCGATCGTGATGCGCTCGCCGAACACTTCGGATGCGATCTGCTCGATCGTGGCCTTCGCATCCAGCAGGAGATCGACGTACGAGGGATCGTCGAAGGTGTAGACGATGCGGTTGCCGTCCTTCGATGCGCTCTTCGCCTGATCGACGTAGCTGGCGATGAGCGGCTTCGATTTCTGCAAACGGGCGGTGAGCGCGGAGAGGTCGGCCTTCGGGGCCGCGCTGCGTGGCGCTGCGGCTGCCTTCGGTGCCACGACGCTCCCCTTCCCTCCCAGCGCCTCCTCCACCGCCTTCAGCCGCGGGAACGTGGCCGCCTTGAGCAGCGCGATCTCCACCGCCAGCCGCTGATGCTCGGCGCGGTTGACCGTCTCGTCGTCGCGGATGAGCAGGTTCGCGATGCGCAGCAGATCGGAGTACGAGAACCTTTCCGCGAGCGAGCGGATGGTGGCCACGTCCTCCGGCGTGCCGGCGAGCATCGCCGGCGGCGCGCCGCCCGCGACGAGCAGCAGGTTGCGCACGAAGTTCAGCATGTCGCGGAAGAGCATCTTGAAGTCGCGCCCGCTCTCCGCCGCCTCCCCCAGCGCCTCCAGGATCGCGCCGTGGTCCCCCTCGGCGATGTATCCGATGAGGCGGGCGAAGAAGCTCGTGTCGGCCAGGCCGAGGATGGTGGCCACGTCGTCGGCCGTGATGTTGCGCCCGGAGAAGGCGATGATCTGGTCGAGCAATGAGAGCGCGTCGCGGACGGAGCCCTCGCCCCGGCGGGCCACGATCTCCAGCGCGTCGCGCGCGGCCTCGATGCCCTCCGACTCGCAGATCTGCTGCAGGCGCGCGATCAGCTCCTCCAGCGAGACCTTGCGCAACTGGTGGCGCTGCACGCGGGAGATGATCGTCGCCGGGACCTTGCCCATCTCCGTCGTGGCGAACATGAAAATGACGTGCGGCGGCGGCTCCTCGAGAATCTTGAGCAGCGCGTTCCAGGCGCCGGCGGAGAGCATGTGCGCCTCGTCGATGATGAAGACGCGGTAGCGGTCGCGCGCGGGCTGGAACTGCGTCACCTCGCGCAGCTCGCGGATGTTGTCCACGCCGGTGTACGTCGCGGCGTCGATCTCCCGCACATCGAGATCGATCCCCTCCGTGATCTCGCTGCAGATCGTGCAGGTGTTGTCCGGCTCTTTCGCCGGACCGTGCACGCAGTTGAGCGCCTTGGCCAGGATGCGCGCCGCGGTGGTCTTCCCGATCCCGCGCACGCCGGCGAAGAGGTAGGCGTGATGGATGCGCCCCGACTCGATCGCGTTCTGCAGCGTCCGCACGACCGTGTCCTGGCCGATCATGTCGCTGAAACGCTGCGGACGGTATTTGCGGGCGAGTGCCTGGTAGGACATGGATTGAGGATTGTGGATTGAGGATTGAGAATTGTGAAGGGATCGCTCGCCGGCGTCCTCAATCCTCAATCCTTCATCCTCAATCCCGCTTCGCGGTCAGCTCGGAAGAGCCCAGGCCGTTCTGCGTCACGCAGGGTAGGCACCTTATCGCTGCTTCCTTCCGGACCTGACGAGGTTCGGTGCTCCTGCTGCACAGGACCCGGGCTCATCCCAGCGGGCCGCGGCGGCGCCGCATTGTATAACGCGACGGTACAACCTCAGGGAATCAGCAATACCTTCCCCGCCGTCTTCCTTCCTTCCAGGAGCCGATGCGCCTCCGCCGCGTCCTTCAGCGGTAGCTCGCGATCGACGCGCAGGCGCACTCTGCCGGATGCGAGATCGTCGAACAGCTCGCGGGCCCGCCAGAGGAGCTCCTCGCGCGCGGCCGTGTAGTGCGCCAGGCTCGGCCGGGTGAGGAAAGCCGCCTTCTTCGCCAGCCGCGACGGCTTGAACGCCGGCACGGTGCCGCTCGACTGGCCGAAGAGGGCCAGCATCCCCCGCACGGCGAGCGACTCGAGGCTCTTGTCGAACGTCGTGCGGCCCACCGAGTCATAGACGACGTCCACGCCGCGGCCGTCCGTGAGACGCATGACCTCCTGCTGAAAGTCCTGCGTCGTGTAATCGATCGCCGCGTCGGCGCCGTCGCCGCGGACGATGTCCAGCTTCGCCGTCGATGCCGTCCCGAGAACACGCGCGCCGCGCGCCTTCGCCATCTGCACCAGGATCCCCCCCGTCCCGCCTGCCGCGGCGTGCACGAGCGCCGTGTGCCCGGCGCGTACCGCGAAGACGCTGGTGAGGAGGTAGTGCGCGGTCATGCCCTGCAGAATCGCCGCTGCCGCCGTGCGCGCCTC
>DATEOX010000391.1:0-2128 GCA_035273585.1 Thermoanaerobaculia bacterium | reverse complement strand
CGGCGAGGACGCCGGCGGCCAGGCGGGCGGGACGCCCGCTCACCGTTGGACCTCGATGATCGAGGTTGCCGTGCGGCCGAAGATCTCCGGCTCGTACATCTGCTCCGCGTGCAGCGGGGCGGTGATGAACGTCCCCGCCGTCGTCGCGCGGAGGATGTACGAGAACGTATGCGTCCCCTCGGAGAGGCGCGTGGCGAAGAGCTCGACCCGGTCGTCGTGGCGCTCGACGTGATCGAACCCGCTCCGCTCCCACCAGGCCCACGAATCGTCATCGCTGGTCTGCTGGCCGACCTGCTGCGCAATGTCCGACGCCGTCGTGGCGAACCACGACTCGACCGGCTCCGTGCCGGCCGGGATCGGGTCGGTGATGGCCACGAAGCGGCGCTCCTTCGTGTTCTTCACCGTGAGCGTGACTTTGATCAGGTCGCCCGCCTTGAACGCCGTCTTCCCGCCGTAGCTCCGCTGCACGGAGATGCCCTGGTCGAGCGGCGTCTTCATCACCTCGGTCGTCGCATAGCGGAGGCGCATCAGGTAGAAGAGCGTCCCCGCCTTGCCGTCGCGGGTGAAGGTGATGGGGATCGTCACCGGCCCCTCACCCGGCCTCCGGCCACCCTCTCCCCGCGCGGCGGGGAGAGGGGCTGAGGGTGAGGGGTCAGTCGGCAGCGGCAGGTCGTGCGCGGCCGACTGCGTGCTGCGGCCGCGGAACGCGTCGCGGGCAACGACGGCTGCACCCATCGCGACCACCGCCGTAAAGTCCGGCACCTCGGACTCGTACTTGCGGTAGTAGTCGATGAGCGATTCCATGGCCCAGGCGTTCTCCTGCGTGTTGCCCCAGCGGCCGTCTTTGCGCTGCTGCATCAGCCAGCGGACCATCCGCTTCACGAGTTGCTCATCCTGTCCGCCTCTCACCAGAGTGCCGAGGACGATGGCCGTGGAGCGGACGTTCGAGCTCCAGAGGTACAAGAGGTACGGGTCCTTCAGCTCCTCCACGTGCGCGCTGCCGCCCTCGGGCAGGATCGCGTTGGCCAGGCGGCGCTGCAGGTCGACCAGGCGCGGGCCCTTCTCGCCTTTCATCAGCAGCGCGTCGGTGAGCCAGGCGATGCCGAAGATCGGCATCCGGTCGGTGTAGCCGATGAGGCGCGTGAGGTGGCTGTCCTCGTTGCGGCCGCCCTCGACCAGCGTCCGGACGGCGAACGCCTGCCAGGCCGTGTACGCCGGGTACCACCCCTCGTTCACCGGCCGCGGCCTGGCCAGCTCCGTCTCCATGTACTTGTAGGCGTTCTCCAGCATGGTCTTGTCGACCGTGTAGCCGAGCTTCTGCCCGCGATGCAGCACGTGCAGGACCCAGGCAGTGAGGTACGGCGAGTCCATCGAGCAGTCGCCGGCCCAGTAGGTGAAGCCGCCGGAGGGGCACTGGAACTTCGTCAGCTCGTTGATGGTCGCCTGCGCCTGCTTCTTCCCGTTCGCGGCGTCGATGCCCTGCAGATGGAAGGCATCGCCGAGATCGGAGGTGAGCATCAGCGCAAGCGCGCCGGACGCGCGCTGCTCGGCGCAGCCGTACGGATAATCGACGAGGTACTGCGCCCCTTCGCCGAGGCCGACCATGGCCGTGGAGGCGGTCTCGAAGCGCAGGCCGCCGAAGTTCGGGACGACGCCCGCCGGCACTTCCAGCGTCTCCTTCGCCGCGGTCTTCGTGTCGCCGTACGCGGCGACCGTCTCGGGGGAGACGAGCACGCGGATGGGGATCACGTCCTGGAACGCGTCGCTCTCACCCGACATGTTGACCGTCATCTGCACGCGGGCGGTGCCGACCGCCTTCGCCTTCGCGTCGAAGCGCACCTCCGTCGAGCCGCTCGCCGCGACGTCGGCCTTCGACGTCGTCTCGCCGGTGAATTCGAGCAGGTTCGGATCGAGCGACTTGATCGTCACCGTCGCGTTCCCCTTCTGCTTGAGCTGCGAGTGGACCACGGCGCCGAAATACGCCGTGTCGTCGACGGCCAGGAAGCGCGGCCAGGTCGGTGTGAGGAGCACCGGCTTGTTGACCCGGATGTCGTTCTGGGCGAAGCCGAAGCGCGAGACCTTGTCCGCGGCCACGGCCATGATGCGATACGTGGTCAGCGACTCGGGC
>DATEOX010000390.1:0-2394 GCA_035273585.1 Thermoanaerobaculia bacterium | reverse complement strand
CTCAGCGCCGCCGCGGTCTACACGATCCTCTCCCTCGGATTCGGCGCGATGGGACCGTATGCGCACGCGACGCACTTCGTCGCGCTGATGGCCACCGCCGCGATGCTGCTCCTCATCAGCGACCGGCCGCTCCTCGCCGGCGTCTTCCTCGGCCTGGCGGTGCTGATGAAACAGCCCGGGGTCTTCTTCGCGCTCTTCGCCCTCGTCTGGCTCGTCGTGAACAAGCGGCGGAAAGATGCGCTGCGCGTGGTCGCGGGCGGCGCGGCGGTGGCGGCGGGCACGGTCGTCCTGCTGATGGCGGCGGGCGTGTTCAGCCGCTTCTGGTTCTGGACGATCGATTACGCGCGGCAGTACGCGGCCATCGGCTCGCTCTCCGAGGGGATCCCGCTGCTGAAGCACAGCCTGCGCGGGATCTTGAGCAGCGCGCCCCTGCTCTGGCTCCTCGTCGCCGCCGGTATCGTCGTCGCGCGGCGGAACTTCTTCCTCATCGGGTTCTTCATCGCGTCGCTGCTCGCCGTGACGCCGGGCTTCTACTTCCGCGAGCACTACTTCCTCGTCACCTTCCCGGCGGCGGCACTGCTCGCGGGCGCCGCGATCGACTGGGCGTCGAAGCGTTTCGGGATGCGCGCCGCGGCGGCGGCGATCGGCATCGCGCTCGTCGTCAGCATCGGCGCGCAATGGGGGCGCTGGATGCGCATGCCGGCCGAGGAGAACATCCGGACGAGCTATCCGGGCAATCCGTTCGTCGAGGCGCCGGTGGTCGCGGAGTACCTGCGGAAGCACACCGCGCCGGACGAGCGGATCGCCGTCGTCGGCTCGGAGCCGCAGATCTACTTCTACGCGCGGCGCAAGTCGGCCACCGGCTACATCTACACGTATCCGCTGGTCGAGAAGCACCCGTTCGCGAAGCGGATGACGGAGGAGATGATCGCGGAGATCGAGAACGCGAGGCCGCGCTACCTGGTGATGGTCAGCAGCCCGACCTCCTGGCTGCTGCGGCCGGACGCCGACAAGCGCATCTTCGACTGGGTGCAGCAGCGCGTGCAGCACGGCTATCAGCTCGAGGGATTGGTGGAGATCACGCCGGGGCAGGAGACGGTGTACCGGTGGGGCGAAGAGGCACGGCAGGCGGCGCCGACGTCCAGGAACGTGCTGCAGATCTTCCGCGCTACTTCCTGAGCGCGCGGCCGATGAGGAGCCCCGCAATGACGCCGACCACTCCGGCGATCAAAGGCGCGGTGCCGCCGAGGTCGTGGATGGGGCGGTACTCGGCTTGGCCGTCGCGGACCTCGATGTAGCCGGCGGGTGTGGCGCGGGCACCCCCTCCCCCGCCGCCCCGCTCCAGCGCGCCATGGCCGATGCCGCCCCCGCCGAAGCCCCACTGCACGCGGGCCACGGGGATGATGGTCAGCCCGCCGCGCTCGACCGGCTCGCCGTAGACCTGCCGGGCGTTGGCGTGGACCTGGACCACTTCGCCGATGCGCTCGACCAGGCTGTTCTCGGGCACTCGCTAACTCGCTTTCAGCTCGCGGAGCTTGTCGATGATCTCTTTCTCGGTCGGGAACCGCCCCTCGTCGTGCTTGGAGAAGATGCGGCGGTTGTCCACCGAGACGACGAAGATGCCGCCGCTTCCGCGCACCACCTCGGACTCGATGCCGAGCTGCTTCCTGATCTCAGCCGCCAGACTGGAGGCTCGGGGAAGATAGTTTCAGACGCCGCAGTAGTCGATTCGTATGTGCATGAGAGAGCTCACAGCTCACAGGTCACAGCTCACAGGGGCTTCGCTCGGCTCACAGCTCGTTCTCCCTGTGAGCTGTGAGCTTCATTCCGACTTCACCAAAATGGCCGTCACGTTATCCAGCCCGCCCCGTTCGTTGGCAGCCTCGATGAGCTGCTGGCAGGCGCGCTCGATGTCGCCGTTCGACTGGGTGACGACGCGCAGGATCTCGTCTTCCGGAACCATGCCAGTGAGGCCGTCGGAGCAGAGGAGGTAGACGTCGCCGGCCTTCATCTCGATCTCCGAGGCGTCGGGGGTGACCTGCAGCGCGCCGCCGAGGGCGCGGGTGATCACGTTGCGCAAGGGGTGCTTCTCCGCCTCCGCCTCGGTGAGCATGCCGGCCTGGACCTGTTCGAAGACCCAGGAGTGGTCGTTCGTGATGCGGCTGAGCTGGTTGTTGCGGATCATGTAGGCCCGCGAGTCGCCGACGTGGGCGAAGGACATCGTCTCGTCGTCGGCCAGGCAGGCCACCACGGTGGTGCCCATCCCGCGCAGGCGGGCGTCCTTGCGCATCGCCTCCAGCACGCGGGTGTTGGCCAGGCGGACGGCGGCCATCAGCCGGTTCGTGGAGCGCTTGTAGTGCTCGTCGTAGGCGTGGGGCCAGGTGCCGTCATCCT
>DATEOX010000389.1:0-4884 GCA_035273585.1 Thermoanaerobaculia bacterium | reverse complement strand
GCGGGGAGAGGGTGCCGAAGGCGGGTGAGGGGCTCGTCGAAGCATTGATCGAGTCCAACCGCCGCTGGGGCTCCTTCGTCGGCCCGGAGGTCCGCCGCTGGGCCGCGGGCGAGACCGTGACGCTCGTCGCCGGCCAGCAGGTCGGCTTCGCCGGCGGGCCGCTCTACACGCTGGCCAAGATCGCCACGCTGATCAAGATGCGCCGCGAGCTGGAGGCGCGCGGCACGCCGGCCACGATCTTTTTCTGGCTGGCCACCGAGGACCACGACTTCAATGAAGTTGCGACGCTGGCGTTGCCGGCGAAGCAGAGAGAGCAGCTCGACCTGGTGCACGTCCGCGCCACGCGCGCCGTCGAGTCGCACGCCGCCGTCGGCCCGCTCCCCATCCCCGAGCCGCTCGTCGCCGAGCTCCTCGGCGTGCTCGACATCGAGCGGCCGCAGTGGCTCCGCCCCGGCATCACCTTCCGCGACTCCTTCGCCGAGTTGCTCGCCACCGTGCTGCACGATCAGAACGTGGTCTTCGTCGACGCGCTGCTCCCCGAGCTCCGTGCCGCCGGCGCGCCGCTCTTCGATGCGATCCGCGACCGCTGGAATGACGTGCAGCGCGCCGTCGCCGACCGCTCCCGCGCGCTCTCCGCCGCCGGATACGCGCCGCAGGTCGTGCCGCGCGAGGAGGGGGAGGACTACACGCTCTTCTTCGCCCTCGACGACGACGGCAACCGCGTCCCGTACGACCGCGCGCAACCGCCGCCGCCCGAGCGCACATCCACCTCCGCGATCACCCGCCCGCTCCTGCAGGACTCCGTCATCCAGCCCGACGTCTTCGTCGGCGGCCCAGCCGAAGTCGCCTACTACGCGCAGATCGCGCCGCTGTACGACCTCCTCGGCGTGCGGATGCCGCGCGTCGCGTTGCGCGGTCACGCGCTCGTCGCGCCGAAGCGCGTCGTCCGGATCTTCGAACGCTTCGCCATCGATCCGCGCCAGCTCTTCACCGGCGCCGACGCCCTCCTCGCCGGGAAAGAGCCCGAGGGCGTGGCCGAGGTGCGGCGCATCGCGGAGGAGGCGCGGAAGGAGCTGGCGGAGAAGATGACCCGCATCGGCGACATCGCGCTTCCCGCGGAGCACGCCCTGGCGCGCGCCATCAATCGCTCCATCGGCCACATCGAGTACCACTTCAACAAGCTCACGGAGCGCTCCATCCGCGGCCTGGCCCGGAAGGACCGGGAGCGCTTCGCGGCTGTCCGCGAGCTCGTCGCCACACTCCATCCCGACCGCCACGTGCAGGACCGCGTGGTGGGCTGGATTGCGTACTGGTGCGAGTTCCGCGACCATCTGACCGAGCGGCTCATCGACTGCATCGAGCCGGACTCCGACCACTTCAGGATCATCAGTCTGTGAACGAAACCGTAGACATCCTCTTCTTCGGCGCGCATCCCGACGACATCGAGCTCTCCGCCGGCGGCACGATCGTCAAGGCCGTCGGCGACGGCCTGCGCGTCGGCATGATCGACCTCACCCGCGGCGAGATGGGCACCCGCGGCACGCCCGCCGCGCGCAAGCGCGAGGCCGCCAACTCCGCCCGCATCCTCGGCGCGTCGTTCCGCGAGCAGCTCGACTTCGGCGACGGCGCGCTGCGCACCTCGCGCGAGGAGGAGCTGATCATCATCGATGTCATCCGCCGATGTCGGCCCCGACTCGTCTTCGCCCCCTGGCCCGACGACCGCCATCCCGACCACACCCGCACCGGCCGCCTCGTCACCGAGGCTTCGTTCTACGCCGGATTGAAGAAGCTGGAGACGGAGCTGGCCGCCCACCGCCCGCAGACGACCATCTACTACCTGCAGAACTACATGGTCACTCCCTCGTTCGTGGTAGACACGACCGCGACGTGGAAAAAGAAGATGCGTGCCGTGGCGGCGTTCAAGTCGCAGTTTCATGACCCGACGGGGCCGAAGTCGAAGGAGCCGCTCACCTTCATCTCCGATCCGAAGTTCCTGGAGATGATCGAGGCCCGCGGCAAGCACTTCGGCGCGCTGATCGGCGTCTCGTACGGCGAGGCCTTCGTGACCAAGCAGCCGCCGCGCATCGATGACGTCATCGGGGCGTACGGCGGGAGGGAAGTTTGAGGATCGGCATCACCTGCTACCCGACCTTCGGCGGCTCGGGCGTGGTGGCCACGGAGCTCGGCATCGCCCTGGCGAAGCGCGGCGACGACGTGCACTTCATCAGCTACGCGCTGCCGTCGCGGCTGAACATCCTGCACGAGCGGGTGCGCTTCCACGAGGTGACGGTCACGCCGTATCCGCTCTTCGATCCGTACCCGCCGTACACGCTCGCGCTGGCCACGAAGATGGCGGAAGTCGCTTCTTATGAACGGCTTGACGTGCTGCACGTCCACTACGCGATCCCCCACGCGATCAGCGCCCACCTGGCCAAACAGATCCTGCACACGCACCACCTGAAGGTCATCACGACGCTGCACGGCACGGACATCACCCTCGTCGGCCGGGACGAGAGCTACCTGCCGATCACGAAGTTCGGCATCGAGGTCTCGGACGGCGTGACCGCCGTCTCGCGCTGGCTGCGCGACCAGACGATGAAGAATTTCCAGACGCCGAAGCCGATCGAGGTCATCCCGAACTTCGTCGACCCGGAGCGCTTCCGCCACCATCCGACGCCGTTCCGCCACATGTTCGGCGGCGGCGAGAAGCTGATCGCGCACGTCTCGAACTTCCGTCCCGTGAAGCGGGTCATGGATGTGCTGAAGGTCTTCGCCCGCGTCGCGCCGGTGGTGCCGAGCCGCCTCCTGATGATCGGCGACGGTCCGGACCGCTCCCGCGGCGAGGCCTTCTGCCGCGAGCAGCACCTGGTCGATCGCGTCTACTTCCTGGGGAACGTTCCAAACCTGGAAGAGCTGGTCGGCGCCAGCGACCTCTTTCTGTTGCCGTCGGACGCCGAGTCCTTCGGCATGGCCGCCCTCGAGGCGATGGCCTCCGAGGTCCCGGTCATCGGCACGAACCTCGGCGGCCTCCCGGAGGTCGTCGTGCACGGCGAGACCGGCTACCTGCATCCCGCCGGCGACGTCGAAGGCATGGCCGCCCACGCCATCGAGCTCCTCACCGACGACGAGCTGCGCAACCGCATGGGCCGCCGCGCCCGCGAGGTGGCCATCGAGCGCTTCGACGTGAACCGCGTCGTGCCGATGTACCGGGAGCTGTACGAGCGGGTGATTGCCGCACCCGTGTCATCCTGAGGCGCGAAGACGCCGAAGGATCCCCTTCGTACTTGCCGGGAGATCCTTCGCCCTCTGCGGGGCTCAGGATGACACTCGTTTAAGGCTCCGCCCGCAACCCGCCCTGCACGCCCGCCCCGCCGTACAGCTCGTCGTAGCGTTTGTACGAGTTCATCACCTTGCGCACGTAGTGCTTCGTCTCGTCGAAGTTGACGGAGGAGAGAAAAAAGTCCTCGCCGGGGGCGGGGGCGAGGCGCGACCAGAGGGCGACCTGTTTGGGGCCGGCGTTGTAGGCGGCGGCGGCTTTGTAGCGGTCGCCTTCGAACGTCTTGGTCAGGGTCGCGACGTACTTGGCGCCGAGGCGGATGATGACGCGCGGGTCGTAGAGGTCCTCCGGGCTGACGTCGACCAAGCCGACGTCGCGGCCGATGACGCGCGCCGTGGTGATGATGAACTGCAGCAGGCCGCGCGCGGCGGCCTCCGATTTCGCTCGCGGGTTGAAGCGCGACTCCTCGCGCATGATGGAGAGCACGAGCGTCGGGTCGGCCTCGAACTTCTTCGCATCCTCCTCGATCGCGTCGTAGAAGTAGCGCGGATAGAGGAGCTGGCGGACCGACTGCGGCAGCAGCTCCGGCACGAAGTCGTCCGGGATGCCGCTCACCAGCACCTCGATGGCGTAGATCGACTCGCGCGAGGCATTGCCGCGGTTCAGCGCGAGCGACTGCGTCAACGCGTTGCGCATCGGGCGGAGGCCGTAGCGCCGCGGGATGTCGTCCGCCGCCTCGTCGAAGAGGCCCATGGCCATCAGCAACGCGGGGCGGTCTCTCGGGTCGATGTTCGGGAACGCTGGGAACGGCAGCGGCGTGAGCTCCAGCACGTCGCGATACGGCGGCAACTGCCTGTAGATGGCCGCCAACCGTTGCAGGGCGTCCGGAGAGGATGAGAGGAGCACACGGTCGGTGGCGAGCTGCCGCGCGGCGGCGAAGTTCTTCGTGTTGACGAGGCCCGCTACCTGCGCGTCGCGCATGGCCAGCTCCTGGGCCAGCTTCGGCTTCATGGCCGGCGCGTCGAGCCGCTGGCGGGCGAAGTAGGCGAAATGCGTCGGGACGTCCGCGCGCAACACCGCGAGGTAACTGGCGAATGCCGCGCGCGGATCGCGGGCCTCGAGCGCCCGCGCGCGCCAGTAGGCGACCTCCGGGCGGTCCCACTTGTCGAGCAGCTTCGGCGGGATGGAGTTCAGCACCGAGAGGCCGCCGGTCGGATTGCCGCCGCCGATCAGGCCGACCGCGTACGCGACCGATCCCTCCACGAGCGCGTGGTCGTTCGGTGCGAGCTTGCGCAGCAGTTGCAGATCGCCGGCCGCCTCGGCGACGCGCTTCTGCTTCAGGCGTGTGCGGATGCGCTGCGTGATCGCGGCGGTCGTCGATGGGTAGCGGCCCGGCACCGCCAGCGCCTGCGTCATCAGTTGCTCGCCGGCCTTGTCGTCACCGAGGAGCTGGGCGGCGCGCGAGGCGTGGAAGAGGAAGGTCGATTTCCACTTCGGGTCGGTCGTGGTGGCGGCGCCGCGCAGGTAGGTGTCGCGCGCCGGCGCGAACTTTTCGTCGCCGAAGTAGCTGCGGCCGATGGCGAACGTCAGCTCGTCGCGGCGGGACC
>DATEOX010000388.1:0-6340 GCA_035273585.1 Thermoanaerobaculia bacterium | reverse complement strand
CGCCGAAGGGCGACATCCCGGCGCGCGTGCCGACGGTGGCGGAGAACGCGGCCACCTGGCGGATGCCGGAGACGGCGTCGAAGGGCGCCCGCTCCAAGATCAACGCGCCGGCCGACCAGGCCCCGCCGACCACCACCCGCCGCCAGCAGACGACGACTCCCCGGCCTGTGCCGCCGCAGCCGGTCGTGACGCCGGAGAACGTCTTCAACGAGCCGACCGATCTCTCCGGCGGTCCGCAGATCCAGGGCGTGACCACGCCGCAGGGGACGCGGACGCTCAGCGAGGGGCCGCGCGTCTTCAACGGCGAGCCGATCTCGCTCAACCTCAAGGACGCCGACCTCAAGGACGTCCTGCGCACCTTCGCCCAGCTCACGGGGCTGAACATCGCCGTCGATCCCGGCGTGACCGGCCAGGTCACGGTCGATTTCGTCGACGTACCGTGGGACCAGGCGCTGGACATCATCCTCCGTCAGAACAACCTGGCCTTCGTCGTGGAAGGCAACGTGATGCGCGTCGGGACGATCGACCGCCTCGCCGCCGAGACGGCCGCCACGCGCCGCCTGCAGGAAGAGGAGCAGCTCAACGTCCCGCGCCGGACGATCAGCTTCAAGCTCTCGTACGCCCGGGCCGCCGAAGTGCAGGCGCTGCTCGCGGCGATCGCCTCGCCGCGGGCGCGCATCATCGTCGACGCGCGGACGAACCAGCTCATCGTCAGCGAGATCCCGCAGTACCTGGTGACGATGCGCAATCTCATCGACACGGTGGATGTGCCGACCAAGCAGGTGGTGATCGAGGCGCGCATCGTCGAGACGACGAAGAACTTCGCCCAGCAGTACGGCTTCCAGTGGGGCTTCAACGGCGCCTTCGACCCCGCCCTCGGCACGGGCACGGGCCTCGTCTTCCCGAACCGCATCGGCTTCACCGGCGGCCCGTTCAGCTTCACCGGTGGCGCTCCCCCGGTCCTCGGCCTGACGCTGACGGACGTCCTCGGCTCGTTCAATCTCGACCTCGCCCTGCACGCCTTCGAGCTCGAGGGCCTGGTCAAGGTCGTCTCCGCCCCGCGCGTAACGACCCAGGACAACCAGTCGGCGGAAATCCAGAGCGGCTTCCAGATCCCGTATCAGACGCGGATCAACTTCACCACGACCATCACCTACGTCGACGCCACGCTGCGGCTGTCGGTCACGCCGCAGATCACCGAGGCGGGGACGGTGATCATGGACATCGCGGTGCAGAAGACGGAGCCGGCCACCGGTCTCGCCATCGAGGGCGGCGCCGGCACGCCGCTGGCCACGCGCCAGGCGCGCACGCGCCTCATGGTGCGCGACGGCGGGACGTCGGTCATCGGCGGCATCTACCAGACGAAGGACAACAACAGCCAGTCGCGGCTGCCGTTCGTGCATCAGATCCCGATCATCGGGGCGCTGTTCCGGACGCACAACATCTCGTCGACGCACGACGAGCTGTTGATCTTCATCACCCCGCGCATCGTTCGCGGGTCGTAATAGGATTGAAGGAGACCTCTTCTCGGGTGAAGGGAGGCGGAGACCAATGAAACACTACATGAGAATCGCGGCAGCGGCGGCAGTGGCGGTGGCCGGCATCACGGGCTGCAGTAACGACCTGTCCCGCAATGCCGCGCCGGTGGAACTGGTGGTGACGAACTCGCAGAACCTGCAGGTGATCGACCTCAACGGCGGCACCCGCTGCAGCGAGACGATCGCCACGGTGAACCTGCAGGCGTTCCTGAAGAACCCGACCCAGATCTCCGACCAGACGTTCAACCAGGTGCGCATCACGCGCTACCAGGTGTCGTACGTCCGGACGGACGGCGGCAAGATCGTGCCCGCCTCGTTCGTGCGCAGCATCGACAACCTGCTCACGCCGGGCGGCGCGCCGTCCGCGGTCTCGAACTTCCAGGGCTTCGAGGTCGACGCGCTGCAGCACGCGCCTTTCCAGGCGCTCTTGCCGAACAACGGCGGCCGCGACCCGGAGACCGGCCGTCCGGTGGTCTCCCTCGACGCGATCCTGACGGTGTTCGGCGAGACGCTGGCCGGCGAGCGGGTGTCGGGGACGACGCGCATTCCGATCGATTTCTGTTTCCAGTGCGGCGGCTGCGGCTAGCGCTCGCCGATGACACGGCCCGACGCTGAGGGCGCGTGGGTGTGAGGAAAGCTGACGGGGGTTGACATGAAGACGTTCAGACAGCGGAAGTTCCTGTTCGCGCTGCTCGCGATGCTGGTGATCTTCGCCGGGTGCAAGGGCGAGTCGCCGACGGCACCGCCGCCGAGCAGCGGCGGCGGGTCCACCCCGGGCGGCGGCACGCCGGCCACGGGAACGACCATCACCGTCAGCTTCTCGAACAACTCGCCGGTGGTCGGCTCGCCGGTCACGGTGAGCGCCTCGGTGACGCAGAACAACCAGGCGGTGCCGAACGGCACGGCCGTCGAGCTCACCACCTCGCTCGGCACGTTCTCCGACACCGGCACGGCCACCACCATCCGCACCACGACCAACGGCGTGGCCACGGCCATCCTCAACGTGGCGACGCCCGGCACGGCCACGGTCACGGCCACGATCAACAACGTGGCCCGGACCGGATCGGTGACGTTCCGCGCCGAGCAGGTGCCGCCCACTCCGACGCCGACGAACCCGACCATCACCGGCGTCACGCCGTCATTCGGCAAGCCGTCCGGCGGCGAGACCATCACCATCAACGGCACGAACTTCACCCAGCCGGTGCGGGTCTTCTTCGACTTCGGCAACAACACGCCGCCGGTCGAGGCCTTCGTCCTTCCCGGCTCGACCTCCACGCAGCTCCAGGTGCTCACCCCTCGGGTCGACCTCGGCGCGGGGCAGACGAAGACGGCCACCATCACGGTCATCACCCAGGCCGGCTCGGCGAACGAGCAGCGGGCCACCTCGCAGCCCTTCACCTTCGCCGCCGAGCAGCTCACGCCGATCATCGCCGCGGTCAGCCCGGCTTCCGGCCCGATCAACGGCGGCACGCGCGTGACCATCTTCGGCGAGGCCTTCCAGTCGCCGGTGCAGGTCTTCTTCGGCTCGTCCGAGGCGCAGGTCATCAACGTCCAGTTCAACCAGATCATCGTCCTTTCGCCTCCGGGACGCGACACCTCGCCGAACGGCGGCACGACCGTCACCGGACCGGTGAACGTGCGGGTGGTGAACATCCGCTCGAACAAGGAGGCCTCGCTCACCGCCGGCTTCCGCTACACGCCGGCCATGCAGATCACGGCCATCAGTCCGACGTTCGGCTCGGCCATCGGCGGCACGGACGTGACCATCGACGGCACCGGCTTCGACGACCCGGTGTCGATCACGTTCTCGGTCGGCGGCGTGCAGGTGCAGGCCCAGCCGCTGCGCGTCTCCGGCACGCAGATCCTGGCCCGCATGGGACCGCTGCCCTCGCCCTGCGCCGGCGCCACGGGCCCCATCACGGTGACGAACGTGGAGAACGGCGGCACCGCCAATTCGCCCCCGTTCACGTATGTCGGCGTCACGCCGGTCGTGGTCTCCGTCGTGGACAACACGCCCGGCGATCCGCTGTTGCCGGGCCAGACGGCCACCGTCACGGTGCGCGACCCGGGGATCGGACCTCTCGGCACGGCGAACATCCGCTTCGTCATCGGCGGTGTGACCGTCGTCCCGGCGCCGAGCACGATCAACGTCGGTACCGGGAACCAGGCGTTCACGGTGATGATCCCGACCGGCCTCACCTTCCCCTCGATCGCCTGCTCGCTGGGCGGCGGAACCGGGAGCCAGTTGGGACCCGGGACGTTCGACGCGGTCTTCAACAATGTCACCACCACCTGCACCGACCGGCTCGTGGCCGCGGTGCAGATCTCCCCGCCGGGACCGAACCCCTGCACCGCCGCTGCGCCGACGGCCACCGTCGGCACGCCCAGTCCGGCCTGTCCGGTTGGCCCGAGCGTGGACGTCAGCTCCGGTACCGCGCCGATCACGATCAACGTCGCGAATACGGCCGCCGCCGGCGGGCAGTCGCTGCAGGTCACCGGCGTGATCAACAGCGGCAACGGCGACTTCACCGCCATCGCGCCGTCCGGACCGCAGACGGTCACTGCCGGCTCCTCGGTCAACTACACCGTCACGTTCGACCCGACGTTGCCCGGCCAGCGGACCGGCACGGTGCGCTTCACCACGAACGATCCGGCCCGGCCGACGATCGACGTGCAGGTGTGCGGCACCGGCAGCGCGCCGCCGTCGGCGAACATCGTCGGCCCCGCGCCTCCCTGCCCGGCCGGCGCCAGCGCCACTGTCGGTACCCAGGCCTCCATCACCATCACGGTGCAGAACAACGCGGCGCCCGGCTCCGGACCGCTGACCGTGACGGGGGCGATCTTCGCCAACGCGGCGGAGTTCCCCACGGTTGCGCCGGCGGGCCAGCAGACGCTCAACCCGGGCCAGCAGTTGCCGTTCACGGTCACCTTCCAGCCGACGAGCGTGGGGATCAAGAACGGGACTGTCCGCTTCACCACGAACGATCCGGCGCGGCCGGTCATCGACGTCCCCGTCTGCGGCACCGGCACCTAGTCTTCGAGTACACCGCGCGAAGTTGCGATGACCGCCCCTCGTGGGCGGTCATCTTGTCTGCGCGGGAGAAGTGAGAAAGAATCGGCGTTTCAAACAAGAGAGAGATGGCGCAACCCGCGAGCAGTCCGAAAGTCGAAGAGCTCCGGTACCGGCTGAAGACGGATCCGAAGAGCCGGCTCTTCTTTCCGCTCGCCGAGGAGCTGCGCAAGATCGGGCAGTTCACCGAGGCCGAGCAGGTGTTGCGCGGCGGCCTCGGCTCGCATCCGACCTACCTCTCCGCCTGGGTCAGCCTCGGGCGCGTGCTGCGCGATCTGAAGAAGGACGAGGAAGCGGTGGAGGCGCTGTCGAAGGCGCTCACCCTCGATCCGGGGAACGTCGTCGCCGCGCGCCTCCTCGCCGATGCCTACATGGCCCGCGGGGACAAGCTGGAGGCGATCAAGAAGTACAAGCTCGTGCACGCGCTGCTCCCGGCCGATCAGGAGCTGGAGGCGATGATCGCCCGGCTCGATCGGGAGCTGAACCCCCCTCCGCCGCCTCCGCCGCCCGCCCCTGAGCCGGAGCCCGTGCCGGAGCCGGAGCCCGAGGCCGCGCCTGAGCCCGAGCCCGGGCCCGCCGCGTTCGTCGAGCCGGAGCTGTTCGACCAGACCGAACCGCACGTCGAGCCGACGGTCGAGGCACCGGTCCCCAGCCTTCCGCCGCTGGCCGAGGCGTCGCCGTGGGATGAGCCGGCGGCGCAGGCCCAGGCGGCGCTTGCCGAGGAAGAGGAGCAGGCCGTCGAGACGGGCGACGCGGAGCCGATGAGCGTCGCGCACGATGAGAGCCCCTTCGAGGAGCCGGGCGTCGACGCCGGCTACGGCACCGACGCGCTGACGGTCGAGGAGCCGGAAGGCTTCCATGTCGACCGCGCGCCGCTCGCGGCCGAGGTGGCCGAGCCGTTCGGCACTGATGAGATCGAGCCGCCCGCCGAGAGCGAGCCTCCCATCGCGCCGGAAGCGGAGGAGGCGGAGATCTTCGCCCTCGCCACCGAGGCCATCATCGGGCCGGAGGACACGACCGAGACCATCACCATGGCCGACCTCTACGCGCGGCAGGGTTTCGTCGACGACGCGCGCAAGATCTACGAGCACATCCTGCAGCGCGATCCGGAGAACCACGCGGTGCGGGAGAAGCTGGCGGCGTTGGATGAAGCGGCCGCCCCGCCGCCGGCGCAGGAAGAACTGCCGGTGGAAGAGCCGGACGCTGGGCCGGCTGGAGAGCCGGCCCTACATGACCCGCGCGCGGCCAAAGTCCGCAAGCTCGAAACCTGGCTGGCGAAGGTGACCCGTGTTTAAGAGGGTGCTGGCCTCGATCCGCGACCGCGTCGACGGCGCCCTGGCCGTCAGCCTCATCGGGCTGGACGGCATCCCGGTCGAGACCGTCCGCGGCGGCGACGGGGTCGGCGTCCCGCTCGACGTCCTCGGCGCGGAGTTCGGCGGCTTCATCAAGTCCATCCGGCCGAACACGGAGATCGGCAGCGGCGAGGTGCTGCAGTTCTCCCTGGTCACCGAGAAATACATCACTTTCCTCTCCGAAGTGACGCCCGATTACTACATACTCCTCGTCCTTCGCCCGGACGGGAACTATGGCCGGGCCCGATTCGAGCTCGCGCGGGCGAAACATCTCCTGCAGGACGAGCTGGTCTGAGGGTAGCGATTTGAATTTCAAGGAAATCCTGGAGCTCATCGACAAAGTCGCCTCCAGCGGCATCGCCGCGGTGGAGGTGGAGACG
>DATEOX010000387.1:0-12204 GCA_035273585.1 Thermoanaerobaculia bacterium | reverse complement strand
GGCTCGATCCCCGTCTCGCTGGCCGCCGACTGGCTCACCGGCACCTGGGACCAGAACCCCGGCATCTACGCCACCTCGCCCATGTCGTCGGTGGTCGAGGAGATCGCCCGCGAGTGGCTGCTGGAGGTCCTCGACCTGCCGCGCGAGTCGTCCGTCGGCTTCGTCACCGGTTGCCAGATGGCGAACTTCACCTGCCTCGCCGCCGCGCGCAACGCCGTGCTCCGCCGCCACGACTGGGACGTCGAGTCGGAGGGGCTGCAGGGGGCGCCGCGGGTGAACGTCGTCGTCGGCGCGGAGGCGCACGTCACGATCCACACCGCGCTGCGCATGCTCGGCTTCGGGCTGCGCCACGCCCTGCCGGTGCCGACCGACGACCAAGGGCGGATGCGCGTCGACGCCTTGCGCCGGCTGCTCGAACACGTCACCGGGCCGACCATCGTCTGCGCCCAGGCCGGCAATGTGAACACCGGCGCCATCGATCCGGTCGGCGAGCTGGCGGACGTCGTCCGCGAGCACGACGCCTGGCTGCACGTCGACTCCGCCTTTGGTCTCTGGGGCCGCGCCAGCCGCCGGACGCGCGCCCATCTCGAGGGCCTGGAGCGCGCCGACTCCTGGGCCACCGACGCCCACAAGTGGCTGAATGTGCCGTATGACAACGGGATCTGCATCGTGCGCGACGCCGCCGCCCACCGCGCCTCGATGACGGTGAAGGCCGCCTACCTCGAGCAGACCAGCGGCGTGGAGCGCGACGCGGTCGATTGGGTCCCGGAGTTCTCCCGCCGCGCCCGCGGCTTCACCGTCTACGCCGCCCTCCGCACCCTCGGGCGGCAGGGCGTGGAGGACCTGGTCGACCGCTGCTGCGCCCGCGCGCGTCTCATGGCCGAATGCCTGGCCCAGCGCCACGGCGTGCGCATCCTGACGGACGTCGTCCTCAACCAGGTCCTGGTCCGCTTCGGCGACTCCGACGAGCTGACCCGCGACGTGATCCTCCGCGTCCAGCGCGATGGCACCTGCTGGCTGGCCGGCACCACCTGGCACGACAAGGTCGCCATGCGGGTCTCCGTCTCGAACTGGGCCACGACGGAGGATGATGTGCGGCGCTCCGCGGATGCGATCTTGCGCTGTCTGGAGGCGGCGAGGCATCCGTAGTTGCTGGTTGTTGGTCCGATGTGCTGCTGCGTTTGCGATCAGCACGCGAGAACAGCAGTATTGTTCGCCCGTCTGCAGGCCAAACGTGAAGGCTCATCAGACCAGCAACCAGCAACCAGTAACTGCGTACCCAAGCATGCCGACCACCCTCACCACCGCCCTCGCCTTCCTCGTGCTCTCCTGGGCCGAGCGCCGCTGGCCGCTGCGCCGCCGCGTCGAGCTGCAGGGGCCGCGGCTCGGGCGCAACCTGGCCACGGCGGCGATGGCCGCGGCGGCCACGGCGATCATCCAGCGGCCGTTCATCGGGAAGCTGGCGCGGCGGGTGGGGGAGGGGCGGCTGGGCGTGCTGCATCAACTGAAGCTGCCGCCTGCGGCGCGCACCGTGCTCGGCGTGCTGCTGCTCGACTACACCCTCTGGTGGTGGCACCGGATGAACCACGAGACTCCGCTGCTCTGGCGCTTTCACCTCGTGCATCACCTCGACCTCGACCTCGACGTCTCGACCGCGGTGCGCTTCCACTTCGGGGAGATGGCCCTCTCCGGCCTCTTCCGCGCCGCGCAGATCCGGCTCATCGGCGCCGATGAGCGGGCGCTGGAGCTCTGGCAGCGGCTGCTGCTCGTCTCCATCCTCTTCCATCACGCGAACCTCCGCCTGCCGCGCGACGTCGACGACGCGCTGGCGCGGATGGTCGTGACGCCGCGCATGCACGGCATCCATCACTCCGACGTGCGGGAGGAGACCGACAGCAACTGGTCGAGTCTCCTGTCGTGGTGGGACTGGCTGCACCGGACCATGCGCCTCGATGTGCCGCAGGAGGCGATCGAGATCGGCGTCCCGGCGTTCCGCGAGGCGGATGATCTGACGCTCGGGGAGATCACGCGGCTGCCGTTCCGGCGCGCGCTGCCGGACGCCTGGGTTACTGGCGGGGAGCGCAGGCCGAGCTGATGGCCCGCGCCAGGTCGTCGGGGCCGCCGGCCTTGGCGATCACCTGCACCCGGTCGCCGCTGACCTTGCGCCGCACCTCATCGCAGTCGGCGCTGGTCATCACGATGACGTGTCCGAGCTCGTCGCCCACTTCCTCGCGGAGGTAGGTGAGGACGCCGAAGCCGCTGTGCCGTGGGAGGTCGGTGTCGATCACGATGGCGGCGTAGTCCTCGGTCTCCAGCTTTTCGATGGCGTCCCAGCCGTCGGTCGCGCAGTCGGCGCAGAGCTGGAACTGCTCACCCGCCAGTTCGATGGCCCGTGCGAGGAGAGGATTGTCTTCGACGATCAGTACGCGGCGCATGGCGGCCATTGTATGCCGTTGGCATGCCCGAAGGCAGGCTCGGCGGCGAAACATTATTTGGCACCGCCGCTGCACTAGGCCGCATCCGAGTGACGCGAAAAATGTCGATGAGGATGGGATCACACCATGATACCGAGCCGGAGAGTTGCAATACTCTTCGTGACTACGTTCCTCTCCACGCGGCACCTTCACGCGAGTTCCGATCCGACAGTGCGCGCGCCGCGCGCCGAAGCCGACATCACCATCTCGGAAGTCGCGAAGGGTCCCAAGGGGGGGAAGTCTGAACAGCCGCGAAGCAGCCGATTCCGCACAGCAGCACACTACGACGCCCAATGCGATGAGAAGGCGACCCTCCTCTCGCCCGGCGACAAGGACGGGACCGCGAAGCTGACCGTGCCGATCACCTTCCGCTGGCGGCCGGTGGCAAACGCGAAGAGCTACACGGTTCTCTACAGCGTCGAGAACACGGGCTCGGGCAAGGACGTCGTCCTCGGTACCACGAACCAGACCTCGCTCGTCGCCGTCGTCATGCCGCTCGGCAACGTCAAGTGGAAAGTGCAGACGAACTTCGTCGGCTGCCAGTCGGTCTCCGACGAGCTGAAATTCCTGTCTGTCGTCGCCGGCTCCGTTCCGACGCCCGACCCGACACCGATCCCCACTCCTACGCCCATGCCGATTCCCAATCCCACGCCGACTCCCATCCCCACCCCGATTCCCAACCCCACCCCGAACCCCACTCCCAACCCTACGCCTGATCCCACTCCCACTCCCACTCCGACCCCGACGCCAAGCCCCAACCCCACGCCCGATCCGACGCCGACTCCGACTCCCACGCCGACTCCGACTCCCAATCCAAACCCGACGCCGGATCCGACGCCCGCTCCCAACCCGACTCCGACGCCGAACCCGGTGCAGCCGTGCAGCCCGCCGTCCGTGGCCATCGCCGCCACGGCCGTGGCCACCGTCTCCGCCAACACCGCCTACACCCTCACCTGGAACGCCGTGAGCGGCGCCACGGCGTACGACGTCGACGAGTCGCTCGCCTCCGACTTCACCGGCGCGACGACCACCCGCACCGCCGCCACTTCCGCCGTCTTTGCCCACGCCGTCGGCATGGCCACGACCTGGTGGTACCGCGTCCGCCCCGTGAACAACTGCGGCGCCGGCGCCGGCTCGGCCCCCATCCGCGTGGTCGTCATCCCCCAGACCTCGACCCGCGGCGGCAACGGCAATGACGAGACGGTCGTCGCCCCCTTCGGCACGACCAAGCCCATCGTCCGTACGTTGACCATCACCCTCGGCAACATCGCCGGAAAGAGCGCGTTCGAGACCGGCTTCAACGCCGCGACGAGCGAGCCGTGGCTGACCGTCGATCCCCCCTCCGGCACGCTGCCGGCGGACGGCAACCTCTCGCTCACCGTCACCGCCGACCCGAGCACCCTGCCGCCCGGCACGAGCACGGCGGCCCTGAACCTGACCACCAGCGGCGGGGCATCGCTGCTCAGCAAGCCGGTCTCCGTCTCCCTCGTCACCCCCGTCTCGCCGGTGAAGAACAACGAGCCGGCGGCGACCGACGACGTGCTGATCGTCCCCGCCGTGGCCCACACCGACGGCAACAACTCGAAGTGGCAGTCGGACGTCCGCCTCTCCCACACCTACGCCTTCCCCACGCAGTTCGAGATCGTCTTCCGCCGCTCGGGCGGCGAGGCCCTCCGGACCATGCTCATGGTCCACGCTCACGAGACCATCGCCCTCGACGACGTGGTCGGCACCTGGTTCGGCGCCGGCGTGGCCGACGCCGGCTCGACCGGCTTCCTCGAGGTGCACACCGTCTCGCCGATCGGCAGCGGCCGCACGCTCGCATCGAGCCGCCTCTTCAACGCCACCGCGAACGGCTCCTACGGGCAGTTCATCGCGGCCATCCCGCTCTCCCGCTTCCTCGGCGCGGGCGGCGCGATGGACCTCCTCGCCCTGGCGCAGTCGAGCGAGTACCGCACGAACTTCGGCATCGTCGAAGCCGCGGGCCAGAACGCCACGGCCGCGCTCACCGCCTTCGACGCCGCCGGCGCGAAGCTCTTCGAGGATCTCATCACCCTGATGCCGGGTCAGCATCAGCAGCTCGGCGCGATCTTCGCCGCGCACGGCGTCTCCTCGGACAACGCGCGCGTCGAGGTCCGCCTCGCCTCGCCGACCGGCCGCGTCTTCCCGTACGCGTCGGTCGTCGACAACGAGACGGGCGACCCGTCGTTCATCCCCGGCGCCTCCGCCGATGCGAAGGCGACCGAGCTGACCATCCCCGGCGTCGCGGCGCTGCCGACGGCGACCGGCCGCTGGCAGACGGACGTCCGCCTCTACAACGCCGGCGCCGCGCCGGCCACCACCACGCTCATCCTCTACAGGCAGGGCTCGGGCGAGGCGCCGCTCGCGCGCGAGCTGACCGTGCAGCCCGGCGAGACGCGCGCCATCGACGACATCCTGCCGTCGCTCTTCGGCCTGCCGTCCGGCGGCGGCATGATCCGCATCACCGGCGGCTCCTCATCGCTCCTCGCCGCCGCGCGTACCTACCACGCCCGCTCCGACGGCACCTACGGCCAGATGATCGCCGCGCAGTCGAAGGAGGAGGCGATCGGCGCCGGCGACGGGCCGCGCGAGATCCTGCAGGTCGAGGAGTCGTCGCGCTTCCGGACGAACATCGGCTTCGCCGAGGTGACGGGGAATCCGGCGATGGTGGAATTGACGGTCGATCTGCCGGACAGCAAGGTCGCGGCGACGACCTCCATCGACCTCGGCGCGAACGAGTTCCTGCAGCTCAACCAGGTGCTCCGCTCGATGGGCCTCAAGGACGCCTTCAACGCCCGCGTCACCGTGCAGGTGACGGGCGGCGCCGGCAAGGTGCTGTCGTACGCCTCGGTGGTGGACAACCGCACGCTCGACCCGACGTACGTGCCGGCGCAGTAGGCGCAACCCCTCGGGGAGAAGGCTCTAAGAACCCTCGCCCCGCGTGGGCGGGGAGAGGGTGGCCGAAGGCCGGGTGAGGGGTTTTACTCCTCCAGATCCTTCAGCACCTTCGACACACGCGCCAGCAGCACGTTGTTCTTCACCGGCTTGCGGATGAAGTCCGCCGCGCCGATCTCGAACGCCTTCACCTCCGGCTCCTCGCCGGGGAGACCGGAGACGAAGATCGTCGGTACCTCGATGCCCTTGTCCTTCAGCGCCTCGAGCACCTTGTGGCCGTCGATGAACGGCAGGTCGATGTCGAGCAGCATGAGGTCGATCTTTTCCCGCCCGATGATCATCAGCGCCTCGGCGCCGTCCGCGGCGAGCCGGACGTCGTAGCCGGCCGACTTCAGCAGCGCGTTCGTCAGCTCGCGGTTGAGGAGGTTGTCCTCCACCACCAGCACCATCGGCCTGCGGTCGCCGTTGTCCGCCTGCGGCTGCGCGGCCGGGGCGCTGCTCCGCTTCGCACGCAGCGCGGCGATCTGCTGCTGGAGCGACTTCGTCTCCGAGTCGGGATCGATGCGCAGCTCGCGCTTGAGCGTCCGGGCGCAGATCTCGTACTGCTGCAGCGCGTTCACCAGGTCGCCCGACTGCATGTAGAGGCGCATCAGCGTCCGGTGCATCGCCTCCTGCATGATGTCGATGCGCAGCGCGCGCTGGGCAGTGCCGATCGCCTCGTCGAGCGCGCCGCGTCGGGCCTGCGTCTCCACCAGTTGCGCGTGCGCCTTGAGCGACGCGCGGTGCAGCCGGTCGCGCTCGGCCAGCACCCACTGGTCGAAGCGCTCCTCATCGAGCGTGAAGCCGTCCAGGAAATCGCCCTCGTACAAGGCCGTGGCGCGCGTCAGCGCCTCCTCCGTGCCGCTGCCGAGGAGGGCCTCGAATTCCGCGACGTCCGTCTGCACGAGCGAAGCATCCAGTCCTAAGAAATCCGCCTCCTCGACCAGGATCTTTTCCTTCGACGAGACGTGGCCCAGTTCCTTGCGCAGCGACGAGAGCAACTGGCGCAGGCTCTGGCGGGCCTGTTCGGGGCCGGTGCTGCTCCAGAGCAGGTTCGCGATCTTGTCGCGGGAGACGAGTTGCGCGGGGCGGACGCCGAGGTAGGCGAGGAGGGCCTGCGACTTCTTGGCCGACAGCGTCACTAATGTTCCGGATGCGTCGTGCATCTGATAGTCGCCCAGGAGCGACAGCTTCAGCAGTGCCATTCGCCTCGATTATGGCAGTTTGCGGCGTGCATTGCAGGTGCCTCGGGCGCATGGCATCCTTCGGACATGGCCGCCGACAGCAGCGCAGTGCGACAGACCATCACCATGCACGACTGGCGCGGCCTGCGCGACGCGCTCGTCGAGCTCCACCCGTCGGACGTCGCCGACCTGATCATCGCCCTCCCTTCGGATGAAGAGGCGTTCGTTTTCCGCGTGCTGCCGAAGGAGCAGGCCGGGCAGGTGTTTTCCTACCTCCCGCCCGACCATCAGCAGGACCTCATCGAGTCGCTGACGAACGAGCAGGTGCGCTCGGTGCTGCAGTCGATGAACCCCGACGACCGGACGCGCCTGCTCGAAGAAATGCCGGCTGTCGTGACGCGGCGCCTTATGGGCAACCTCGCGCCCGAGGATTTGAAGAACGTCCGCTGGCTGCTCGGCTATCCGGAGGAGACGGCCGGCCGCTACATGACGCCGCGCTACGTCACGATCCGTCCGGACATGACCGCCGGCGAGGCCATCGATCACATCCGCCGCACGGGGCAGGGCGCCGAGACGGTGAACGTCGCGTACGTGGTGGACGAGCGGGGCGTGCTGCTGGAGGACATGCGCCTCTCCTCGCTCGTGCTGGCCGATCCGAAGACGCGCGTGCGGGAGATCGACGACCCGCCGCTGGTCTGCGTCCTGGCCAACGACGACCGGGAGGAAGTGCTCAAGGCGTTCGAAAAGTACGACCGCGTGGCGCTCCCCGTGACTGATTCCGAGGGGCACATGCTGGGCATCATCACCGTCGATGACGTGCTGGACGTAGCCGAGCAGGAGGCGACGGAAGACATCCAGAAACTGGGCGGCATGGAGGCGCTCGACGCGCCGTACCTGCAGGTGGGGATCATCTCCATGATCCGCAAGCGCGCCGGCTGGCTCTCCGCGCTGTTCCTCGGCGAGATGCTCACCGCCACGGCGATGTCCTATTTCGAAGGCGAGATCGCCCGCGCCGTGGTGCTGGCCCTCTTCGTGCCGCTGATCATCAGCAGCGGCGGCAACTCCGGCTCGCAGGCGACGTCGCTCATCATCCGCTCCATGGCTCTGCGCGAGCTGCGCCTCCGCGACTGGTGGCGCGTCTTTCACCGCGAGATCGTCTCCGGCGTGGCCCTCGGCACGCTGCTGGGATCGATCGGCTTCATCCGCATCGTGCTCTGGGAGCACTTCCACTTCACCGAGTACGGCCCGCACTACCTCCTCGTGGCGTTCACCGTCTGGCTCGCCCTCCTCGGCGTCGTGACCTTCGGCACCGTGGCCGGCTCGATGCTCCCCTTCCTCCTCCGCCGCCTCGGCTTCGACCCCGCGACCAGCTCCGCCCCGTTCGTGGCCACGCTGGTGGACGTGACGGGGCTGTGCATCTACTTCACGGTGGCACTGATGCTGATGCGGGGGACGCTGCTGTAGGTCCGGTGTTCGTCGTGATCGATTCGGCTAGAATCGTGTCGTGATGACGGTGAAGTTGACGCAGCTCGATCCCACCCCTGATCCGATCATCGAGCGCTACAAGGCCGACGTCGACCGTACGCTCATCCGGGAGAACCTTCGTAAATCGCACGAGGAGCGTCTCCTGACGCTGCAGCGGATGCTGGGATTCGTCGATGAGCTCCGTGCAGCGGGCAAGACAGCTCGGCATTCAAGATGATCGAGTTCCGAAGACTGCTCGAAAGTCTCAGTCGCAATGAGGTCGCTTTCGTAATCGTCGGAGGCATCGCCGCTACATTGCATGGGTCGGCGCGTCTGACGTTCAATCTCGACATCGTGTACGAGCGTACGCCGCAAAACCTGGACCGATTGGTTGCAGCGCTCACACCGTTCGAGCCGTACCTTCGTGGTGCGCCTCCGGGCTTGCCATTCAAGTTCGACGCTGCAACCGTCAAACGTGGCCTTAATTTCACGCTCTCGACTTCCGACGGCTCCATCGATCTGCTCGGCGAAGTCAGTGGCGTCGGAGATTACGCCATGGCGCGCCGGCGCTCCGACCAGGCAGACCTGTTCGGCGGCACCTACGATTTTCTCGATCTCGATACGTTGATCATCTCCAAAAAGGCTGCGGGGCGCCCGAAGGATTTCGAAGCGATCGCGGAGCTCGAAGCGATCCGGGAAGAGCGGGAGAAGACTTCATGAACGCGGACCGACAGTAGAATGCCGCCACGGAGGCAGCCACATGCAGATTCATCCCGATGGGCGCGAGTTGGGGCGCCGTTGGTTCGAGGAGGTCTGGAAGCAGTGGCGCGAGCAGAGTAGAAGAACTGATGGCGGTACGTGGAACCTCGACCGAATGCTCGGGTCATTGAGGTAGGCAGGGATGAGCGAAGTGACCACGCGTTTCCGGCGGCTGCACGAGAGCGGATGCTTCGTCATCCCGAACCCGTGGGACGCCGGCAGCGCGCGCCTGCTCGAGCAGATGGGCTTTCCGGCGCTGGCGACGACAAGCTCCGGCTTCGCCTGGTCCCTCGGCCTGCGCGACAATCACGTCTCGATCGAGCAGGCACTCGAGCACTTCCGCGCGATTAGCTCCGCGGTGGACGTCCCGGTGAACGGCGACTTCGAGGGCGGCTTCGCCGTCGCGGCGGCAGAGGTCGCGGCGAACGTCACGGCTGCCGCCGCGACGGGAATCGCTGGCCTCTCCATCGAGGACTCGACGTCCGACGCCGCCAATCCGCTGTTCGACTTCGACCTCGCCGTGGAGCGTGTCCGCGCCGCACGCGGCGCGATCGACGCGAGCGGCACGGACCTCGTCCTCACCGCCCGCTGCGAGGCGTGGCTCGTCGGCCGCCCCGACCTCGGCGAGACGATCCGCCGTCTCTCCGCCTACGCCGCCGCCGGCGCCGACTGCCTCTACGCCCCCGGCATGCGCGACCTGCACCACATCCGCGCGGTCATCGACGCCGTCGCCCCCAAGCCGGTAAACGTCCTCGCCGGCAGCGACTTCGCGACCGTCGAGCAGCTCCGCGAGCTCGGCGTCCGCCGCATCAGCGTCGGCGGCGCGCTGGCCCGCGCCGCCTGGACCGGCTTCCTATCTGCCGCGCAGGAGATCGCCGAGAAGGGGACGTTCACCGCGCTGGCCCGGACGGTCCCGTTCGCGGAGATCAATGAGCGGTTCGGGTGATCGGCTGGTGCGACACGGACTCCAGGAGCAGGTTCTGCGCTTAGGTTTGGTACGCTCCTCAAATGGCGGCCGGCAAGCGCGTCGTGCTGGCGACGCATGGGACGCTGGGCGACGTTCATCCTTACCTGGCGCTCGCGCTCGAGCTGCAGAGGCGCGGGCATCGTCCGGTGATTGCGACGAATGAGTTTTACCGGCGGAAGGTCGAAGAAAAGGGGATCGCGTTCCATGCCGTCAGGCCGGACTTCTCCTATGACGACAGCTCGCTGCATGAACGGTTGACGGAGCCGCGGCGTGGGTTCGAGCGCGTCATCCGGGAGCTCATGCTGCCCCGGCTCCGTCAGACTTATGAGGATCTGCTCGCTGCCGTCAGGAATGCGGATCTGCTCGTGTCGCAGATTCTCATGTTCGCGGCGCCGCTCGTCGCGGAGCGAACGAGTGTGCGGTGGATCTCGACCGAGTTGCAGCCCGGTGCTTTCCTGTCGATCTACGATCCGCCGGTTCTTGCGCCGGTGCCCGCGCTCGCAAGACTGCGCGGCCTGGGCCCCGCGTTCCACGCGGCGGTGTTCGGCATTGCGAAGATGACCGCGCGGCGGTGGGGCAAGCCGGTGCTCCGGCTGCGGAAGGAGCTCGGGCTGTCGCTCGACAACGATCCGCTGTTTTCAGGAAGAAGCTCGCCGCAGCTTCACCTGGCATTGTTTTCGCGCGTCATGGGGCCTCCGCAGCGCGATTGGCCGCCGAACACCGCCATCACCGGATTCCCCTTCTATGATGAAAACGACTCCCCATTACCGCCGGAGATCGACCGGTTCGTCGATTCGGGCGAGCCGCCGGTCGTATTCACGATCGGCTCGTCGGCGGTTTGGAACGCCGGCACCTTCTTCGAGGAGAGCGTCGACGTCGCGCGCAGGCTTGGAATGCGGGCGGTGCTGGTCGTGGGCAAAGATCCGCGGAACCGCATCACGCAGCCTTTGCCCGAACAGATCATGACGACCGCGTATGCGCCCTATGCCGCGCTTTTCAGTCGTGCGGCGGCAGTCGTGCATCACGGCGGTATCGGCACGACTGGACAAGTGCTGCGCGCCGGGAAGCCGATGCTCGTGATGCCATTCGGCGGCGATCAATATGACAACGCGGCGCGCATCGAACGCCTCGGCGTCGGGCGGACGATCATGCGGCGCCAGTTCACGGGCAGTCGTGCTGCCGCGCCGCTGCGGGAGCTGCTCGCCAGCGCCACGGTGCGCGACCGAGCTGCAGAGATCGGCCGGCAGGTGCGGGCGGAAGATGGTGTACGTGCCGCGTGTGATGCGATCGAGTCCGCAAGCCGCAATGGCTAGCCCGCGGCGGCCTGCACTTCGAGTCCGAAGAACGCGCTCAGCTCATCCAGGCGGGAGTCGATGTCGTGCTCGCCGATCTCGATGAGGCGGCTGAGGTAGTTCGGCTCGAACATCAGCAGCGACACGAAGTCAGGCGACTCCGTCTCCTTCGCGCCGAGGGCGCGGGTGACCATCTTGATGTTGCGGGGGAGGTAGCGCTCGTATTCCGACGCCAGGCGGCCGAGGTCCTGGGAGGGGCGGAGGACGCAGAGGTCGATGGCCTTGAAGCCGTTGCGCTCGCGTGGCTCGAGCTTGCGGAGCATCTCGTTCATCCGCTCCATGCGCGCCACGTCCTCGTCGATCACGTCGAGGAACACCGCGTTGACGAGCTGGCCGAGGATCTGCGCGGCGGGGGGGTAGCCGTGCACGACAGGGCGGGTGAGCTCGTCCGGCGTGCGCTGATAGCCGGTGGACATGGCCAGGATGCGCCGCGCGCCGAGGTGGACAGCGGGGGAGAGGGGGGCGGCGAGGCGGATGCCGCCGTCGCCGTGCCAGCGGTCGCCGATCTTCACCGCGGGGAAGACGAACGGCAGCGCGGCCGAGGCCAGCACGTGCTCGAGCGTGATGTGCGTCTGCACGGCGCGCTTGTTCGGCTCCTCGAAGACGTCCGCCTCCTGCCCTTGCACCCAGCGGACGCTCTGGCCGGTCGAATAATCGAGGGTCATGAGCGAGAAGGCCTTGAGGTCGCCGGTGCGGATGTTCTCCGCGATGCCGTCGATCGGCTGGCAGGGGCGGGCCTGCAGCAGGTCGCGGAGCAGCTCGGCCAGCGGCGAGGTGTCGACCAGCCCGAGGGGCCGCGACCAGCGCCGTCTCGGGAAGAGCGAGGCCAGGGCGGAGCGGAACGGCACCAGCGCGCGCATGTCGAAGCGGAAGATGTGATGGCACTCCAGCGCGCTCCACAGCTCGCTGAGAAGCTTCGCCTTGTCCGCCAGCGTGCCGGGCTTCGAGGCCAGGAGGGCCGCGTTGATGGCCCCCGCCGAGACGCCGGTGATGATCTGAAAGCGGAGATTTGGGAAGCGGCGGGCCAGCCCCTTGAGCAGCCCCACCTG
>DATEOX010000386.1:0-4411 GCA_035273585.1 Thermoanaerobaculia bacterium | reverse complement strand
GCTCGTCTCCGTGATCCCCGTCTCGGTGATCAACGAGAACTATCACGCGCTGCGCATCGTGCCCTATCCGCTGATGCTCATCGTGCTGTCGATCCTCGCGCTCGAACAGGTCACGCGCAAGATCGGTACGGATCCTTCGCCCTTTGCGGGGCTCAGGATGACACGCGCGGCGATCGGCGTCGCGCTGGCGGCGGGCATGATCCAGGCCGGCTGGTTCTTCTACCACTTCTATCGCTACGGCAAAGACCGGGGCGACTGGTTCGAGGCGGGCATCCGGCGCGTGGTGTACGAGACGGCGGCGCAGCCGGTGCGGCCGATCTACGTGATCCGCGTCGGGTCGTACATCCACGTGCTCTGGTACGCCGTGCAGGCGGACATCCCGCTGACCGAGTTCCACATCCTGCCGGACGACGTCGGCGCGCCGCCGCAATCGCTCGTCATCTCCACCGGCGCGCCGTGCGACGGCTGCCGCGAGGTGAGCCGCCACGGCAACTTCTCGTCGTACTACACGCCCGGCGGTTAAGATGCGCGCCGCATGCGGAAGCCGCGCGTTCTGATCGCGCTCCTCGTCATCCTGCCGATCCTCGTCTTCGGCCAGGTGGCCGGCCACAAGTTCCTCAACTACGACGACGCGCAGTTCGTCACGGCAAACGAGTATGTCCGCGGCGGGCTCTCCGCCGAGGGCTTCGGCTGGGCCATCGCCTCGGCCTCGATCGGCTACTACCCGCTCACCTGGCTCTCGCACATGCTGGACGTCGAGCTGTTCGGCCTCAACGCCGGCGCGCATCTGCTCAGCGCCCTGCTGCTGCACATCCTCTCCACGCTCGCGCTGTTCTTCGCGCTGCGGCAATTGACCGGCGCCACTGTGCGCTCGGCGTTCGTCGCCGCGCTGTTCGCCATCCATCCGATGCACGTGGAGTCGGTGGCGTGGGTCTCGGAGCGGAAGGACACGCTGAGCACGCTCTTCGGGATGCTCGCCCTGCTCGCGTACGCCTACCGGCGCGAGAAGCGGTGGCTGGTGGCCGCCGCGCTCGCGGCCAGCCTGCTCTCCAAGCAGATGCTCATCACGCTGCCGTTCCTGCTCCTGGTGCTCGACTGGTGGCCGCTGCGGCGCCTGAACACAGCGGCGGTGAAGGAGAAGATCCCGCTATTCGTCCTCTGCGTCGTCGGCGCGATCGTGGCCGTGATCGGGCAGCGCAACCTCAACGCGGTGCAGACCGCCGAGGCGCTGCCGCTCGGCGATCGGCTGGCGAATGCCGTCGTCGCCTACGCGAAGTACCTCGGCAAGCTCGTCTGGCCTACGGACATGGCGGCCATCTATCCGATGACCACCGTCTCGGCCAGCGCCACCCTCGGTGCGCTCGCGATCCTCGTTGGGATCAGCGCCGCGGCGTGGATGTTGCGCAAGCGCGCGCCTTATCTGCTCGCCGGCTGGCTCTGGTATCTCGGCACGCTCGTGCCGGTCATCGGCATCGTGCAGATCGGCGCCCAGTCGATGGCCGACCGCTACACGTACTTTCCGTACATCGGATTGTTCATCGGCGTGGTGTGGGGGCTGCATGACCTCGCACGACCCCTCACCCGCCTGCGGCACCCTCTCCCCGCCGGGCGGGGAGAGGGGGTCGTGGCCTACGCCGGCGCGGTGATCGTGGCGCTGCTCGCGATCATCGCCTGGCGGCAGACGAGCCGATGGGAATCGACGGAGACGCTGTTCGAGCACACGCTCGCCGTCACTGGGCCGAACCCCGTCGCCGAGTACTCCCTCGGCCAGGAGCTGCAGGTCTCGGATCCCGACCGGGCCATTCCGCACCTCCGGCGCGTGATCGAGCTGGCCGATGCCGCCCTGCGCGCGAACCCCCTCGCCCCCCGCCCCGAGTCGTACACGCAGGCGCACGTGGCCATCGGCACCGCGCTGCTGACGAAGGCGCGCGACGCGAAGACGCCGGCCGAGCGGCTGGCCCTCATCACCGCGGCGCGCACGGAGTACGAGACCGCGCTGCGCCTCGATCCGAATGCGCCGCACGCCGCGCGCAACATCGAGATCGCCGATCAGATGAAAGCGCAGCTCGCGCCTGCCGCGGCCGCCGCCCCCGTCACGGACAAGAAGAAGCAGCTCGATGCCTTCCTCGACGCCGGCACCGCCGAGTCGCAGCAGGGCCATCGCGAGCACGCCATCGAGCAGTTCCGCAAGGCGGTGGCGCTCGCGCCGGAGTCGGTGGAGGCGCACATCTATCTCGCGCTCGGCCTCGGTCAGGCGCAGCAGAACGCCGAGGCGGTGCGCGAGCTGCGCGAGGCGAAGCGGCTCGACGCGAGCGCGGCGAACACCTTCGTCACCAAGGCCATGCGCATCGAGGCCGCGGCGGACAACATCGACCGGCTGATCGCCTCGCTGGAGCAGCAGGCCCCGGCCGGCGCGCGCTGACGCGTCTGCTATTCTCCGGCCGATGTCCGAGATCGAGCTGTCCGTCGTCATGCCCTGCCTGAACGAGCAGGAGACCCTCGGCTCGTGCATCCGCAAGGCGCTCCGCTCGCTCGAGCAGGACGACATCCGCGGCGAGGTCATCGTCGCGGACAACGGCAGCACCGACCGCTCCATCGAGATCGCCGAGGAGCTGGGGGCGCGCGTGGTGCACGTCGAGGCGAAGGGCTACGGCAGCGCGCTGGCGGGAGGCATCCAGGCCGCGCGCGGGCGCTTCATCATCATGGGCGACTCCGACGACAGCTATGACTTCAGCGCCCTGCGTCCGTTCGTCGAGAAACTGCGCGAGGGCTACGACCTGGTGATGGGCAACCGCTTCCGGGGCGGGATCGCGCCGGGAGCCATGCCGCCGCTGCACCGCTACTTCGGCAACCCGTTCCTGAGCGGCGTGGGGCGCCTCTTCTTCCACAGCCGCGTCGGCGACTTCCAGTGCGGCCTGCGCGGCTTCACGAAGGAGGCGTTCGCGCGGATGGACCTGCAGACCACCGGGATGGAGTTCGCCAGCGAGATGGTGGTGAAGGCGACGCTGATGAAGCTGCGCGTGACGGAGGTGCCGACTACGCTCTCGCCCGACGGCCGCTCCCGCCGCCCGCACCTCCGCACCTTCCGCGACGGCTGGCGCTACCTCCGTTTCCTCCTCCTCTACAGCCCGCGCTGGCTCTTCCTCTACCCCGGCCTGCTCCTGATGTTCCTCGGCGTGGCCATGGGCATCGCCATCATCCCCGGCACGCTGCGCATCGGGCGCCTCAACTTCGACGCGCAGTCGATGATCTACGCCGGGATGGCGGTGCTGATCGGCTTCCAGGCGGTGGTCTTCGCCGTCTTCACGAAGCTGTTCGCCATCAGCGAGGGGCTGCTGCCGGAGGATCGGCGGCTGCAGCGGGCGATGCGCTACATCAACCTGGAGACGGGCCTGGTGGTCGGCGCGCTGCTGATGCTTTTCGGCCTGGGCGGCTCGCTGTACGCGGTCGGGCTGTGGGGCGAGACGTCGTTCGGGCGGCTCAATCCGCTCGAGACGCTGCGCCTGATCGTCCCCGCCGCGGTCTCGCTGACCCTCGGCTTCCAGGTGATCTTCTGCAGCTTCTTCCTCAGCGTCCTCGGCCTGAGACGCCGATGAACGCCGAGGTCTTCCTCCCGACGTACAACGGCGCGCGCTTCCTGCCGGAGGCGATCCGCTCGCTGCCTCTCGACCGGCTCACCGTGATCGACGACGCATCGACGGATGACACGGTGGCAATTGCCCGCCGCATCGGCGCAAAGGTCGTCGAGAACACGACGCGCGCCGGCCTGACCGGCAACTGGAACCGCGCGCTACGGATGGCCACCGCCGAGGCGTTCGTCATCGCCCATCAGGATGACGTGTACGACGCGTCGTTCCTCGATGCGATGACGGCGCTGCTCGCGTCCCGCCCGCGCGCGTTCGCCGCGCATGCGAAGTCGCGCTACATCGATGAGCGGGGCGCGGCGATCGACTCGCCGGCCGCGCGGTACAAGGAGCGCTTCTGGCCTGGCGACGAGCCGTACGAGCGCGATCCCGCTGATGAGCTGCGCGCGTTGCAGGGCGGCAACTACATCATCGCGCCGTCGGTGATCTTTCGCACCGCGGCCGTCCGCGAGATCGGCGCGTTCGACGAGTCGTACCAGTTCGTGCCGGACTGGGACTATTGGGTGCGCGGGCTCCTCGCCGGATTCACCATCGCCGGCACGCATGCGCGGCTCGTCTCCTGGCGGCGACACGCGGAAACCGCGACCGCCGCGCAGGAGCGCTCGCTCGCCCGTTATGAGGAGGAGGTGCGCATCCTCGCCTCGCTCGCCGAGCGCGCGGGTTTCGCGCCGCGCTTCGAAGCAGTGGAGAACACGCTGCTCTCCGACTTTGCCGCGCGCCTCGCCGCCGGCGACCGCGACGGCGCCCGCGCGCTGCTCCGCTTCGCG
>DATEOX010000385.1:0-3617 GCA_035273585.1 Thermoanaerobaculia bacterium | reverse complement strand
GCTTTTTTCTTCGCTGCCGTCCTTTCTCCTGCGGTTCTTCGTCTGTCATTGCAGCGGTGGTGTCGACCGAGAGCAAAGCGGCGACGATGATCATTCTGATATGCGCGGGTTGGGTACCGCATGAGCATGATCCGTCGGGAGTTGCCTCGGTCTTACACGCGTGAATCACGATCTGCTACCTCGTGTCCGGAATAGCTGCACTCGAGGGTTCTCCTTTCGAGTACCGGAGCTCTCGGTCGACAGCACCGCTGCACAAGGTCTGTCATGGATGAACGAGTTGACCCACCGCCCAGATGAAGCCCATCAGCTCGCGTGCGACAGCGACCGCCGCGACCGTCGATCGCTTACCGCGGCTGGTCATCCGGTGGAACTTCCGATTCAGGCGCTGATCACAGCGCCGGGCGATGTCGAGCAGTTCCTTAGGTTGTCCTCTGCGCCGGCGGATGAGCGTTCGCCCGCTCGATGGTCGGCGCTGATAGTGCCAGGCTGCCTCCACGGCGATCCTGCGGACGTGAGCGTTGCCGGCTTTGGTGATTGGCAGCCGCACGGTCTTGTCGCCGGTACTGTGCTCGGCCGGCACCAGACCGATGGCGGCCATCAGTTGCGGCGCCGTCGCGAAGCGGCGTAGGTCTCCGAGCTCGGCCAGCAGTGTCATCGCCGATACGGTGTCGATTCCACGCAGCACGCTGACCGCCGCAACGTACGGCGCGTGCTCGGGCTTCTTCGCTGCGGTCTCGATTGCCTCCGTATAGCGGACAACACGGTCGGCACGCTCGCTATGCGCGCCGACCATCTCCTCGAGCACGAACCGGGCATGCTCGCCTTCGAGCCGGATCTTGCCCAGCCAGCTCCAGAAGCCCTTGGTCCATGCCCGGCCGTCGCGGTAGCGATGTCCGTAGCGCAGCAGCAGCTTCGAGATCTGGTGCCGAATGCTGAGCAGATCCTTCTGCGCGGCTGTGCGTGCACGGATCAGATCCCGGAGTGACTCGCGCTCTTGGTCCGGAACGATGATCAGCGTCAGCTCGCCGGCACGGAGATAGCGGGCCAGCTTCAGCGCATCACGCCGATTGGTCTTCACTCGCTGCCCCGGCTTGCGCGGAGTCAGCGAAGGGGCGGCCACGTCGCATCGGAAGCCGGCCTTGTTGAGACGTCGGTAAAGATCGTAGCCGCAGGGGCCGGCCTCGTAAACGAATCGCGCGGTGCCGCCGAGTGTCTTCGCAAAGGCGAGCAGCTTTCGGTAGCCGGCTTCATTCGGAAGCAGCTCAAACTCCTTAGTCGGCTTCTCCTCGGAGCCGCGCAGGTGCGCGATCGTCCATCTGTCAGCGTGGTCGTCGATCCCGATCCAGTGGATAATCTTCATGACCCGTTCCTCCTGTATGTGGCTCTGCGCCGTTCGCGGCGTAACCCACGAAACGGTACACGAGCGTGCGGGTCACTCATCTTGTCTTACACCAAGGACGTTAGGCACAGGGGCACGCGAGCTATCGGCAAGGTTACGCTCGCGCGAGCAGCCATAGCCATAACTCTCAGCAGTCGTGTCATTTAAAACCGACGAGTGTCTCGTTTGTATCTGCTGGTCCTCAAGCGCGCAGGCCACAGGCCCCACACTTAGGCGATGCGGATCAGACAGCATTCCGCGAAAGTAGTTTGACCCGACGAGCCTAGCCGAGGTACGGTGAAAACATCATGAAGGTTCTCGAGCTGCATCTTCCAGATGACATTGCAGTGAAAGCTGAAGCTATCGCCAGCAAGCACGGCGTGACGATCGAGCAACTCCTGCGACAGAGCTTGGCCGAAAAGCTCGCACGAGACGCTGACTTAGAGGAAGCAGTTCGCGAAGTGTTGAGAGAGAACGCCGAGCTTTATAGGCGGTTGGCTTAGTTGCGGTCGCTCTCCGTTGAGGATGTCCTCTATGTCCATGCGCAAGTCATTGCGCAGTCGGGTGGTTCGTACGGGCTGCGAGACCTCGGGGCACTGGAGTCCTCGGTGGCGCAACCGATGCAATCGTTCGGCGGAGTCGATTTCTATCCAGACATTCCAGCGAAAGCCGCGGCCTTAGGTTTCTTCTTGGTCTCAAACCACCCGTTCGTAGACGGCAACAAACGGGTTGGCCATGCTGCCCTTGCAGTGACGCTTCGGTTGAATGGGTATCTGCTGGCCGCATCAGTCGACGAGCAAGAGAAGATCATGCTGCGCGTTGCTTCGGGAGAACTCACGCGTGCTGAATTCGAAGAATGGGTCCAGACGCGCGCCTCAAGACCGGGTGCTTAGGTTCAAGTGAGAACTGCAACACCGACGTTGAGTCGATGATACCGCGTGCGGACGTTGAGCGAGAGTTCCGGTGCGGCGCCGGAAAGCTCTGCTTTCCGGCATAACTGCTACAGAACCGAAGCGGAGCAGACCGTCACCCGAAGGGCCGGAGCGGAGCGAAGGAGGCGCGCAGCGCCTTGACGGTCTGCGGAGCGGAGGTTAGCGGGATGACGAGGTGCGAGCGCGGCGGACGAGCCGTTCGAGTTCCTCGAGCGGTGTTCGGAAGCCGAAGCGTTTGCGCGGCCTGTTGTTCAGGACGCAAGCGATGTGGCTGCACTGCGACTGCGTCAGGTTCTTCATCGATTGCCGTTTCGGCAGGTACTGTCGAATGAGGCCGTTGGTGTTCTCGTTCGTTCCGCGCTCCCAAGAGTGGTATGGGGTGGCAAAGTAGAAGGTGACCCCGGTGGCGCGTTCGATCTCTTCGTAGCCGTGAAACTCGGTGCCGTTATCGACGGTGATGGTCTTGAAGAGGCGCCGTTGTTCGCGGATCAGCCGGATGACGTGGCGGTTCAACTCGGCTTTGGTGTGGTCGGCGAGCTTCACGATCAGCAGGCAGCCGGTGGCGCGCTCGACGAGCGTCACGATACAGTGTTTGGTGCGCGTCATTTCGGCGCCGTTCGCCGGAGCGCGAACCGAAGAGATGGAGCGCACTGTTGGCCAGTCGGGCAACGGATCAAACCAAAGCGCGTGCGACGCGCTCAGGTCGTCGTCGCCGCCGACAAGCGGTCGCTGCAGTCGCTGAAACGGGCTCATCGACGTCCTGACCAAGGTACAGGGCGGCGAAATGGGTGAACAGAGGGAACCACGGTCAAGGACGGCGGCCCCGAAGAGCACGAATGTCACCGTCCGTGCCGGTTGCCCCGTTCGTCCCCGGGTTGGATCGGGCGGCCATCTACAACGAGATCCGAAGTACACGGCGACGGCGTCCCGGTACTACCCCCCCAAATACGCCTTCTTGATCCGGTCGCTGGCCAGGAGCGCCTTGGTCTCGTCGTGCAGCACGATGCGGCCGGTCTCCATGACGTAACCGCGGTGGGCGGTGACGAGGGCCATGTGCGCGTTCTGCTCGACGAGCAGGATGGTCGTTCCCTCGGCGTTGATCTCGCGGATGACGCGGAAGATCGTCTGCACCATCTGAGGGGCGAGGCCGAGGGAGGGCTCGTCCAGGAGCAGGAGCTGCGGCTTGGACATCAGGGCGCGGGAGATGGCCAGCATCTGCTGCTCGCCGCCCGACAGCGTGCCGGCGTTCTGCTTGAAGCGGTCCTTGAGCACCGGGAAGAGCGAGAAGACACGGTCGTATTCGGCCT
>DATEOX010000384.1:0-3443 GCA_035273585.1 Thermoanaerobaculia bacterium | reverse complement strand
CGCTTCCGGCTCGAGGCTGTTGCCAGTGACGATCGTGGAACGGATCGTGTCCTCATCCGCCCAGGCGACGAGGAACCGCTCCCCGATGGCCACCGCCGCGGGACTGACCTGCGTCCCTTCGGCGGCGGTGATGGCGAACGGCTGGTCATCGAGCACCTTTCCGCTCGCATCGAGGCGCAGCGCGTAGATGTCGTAGCGGTCGCCTTCGGTGACGAACGGCACGAGGTACTGGCTGCCGTTCCACGCGACCGCGGTGCCGCGGCCGGCGCCGAAGAGGTCGAGCACCGGCGAGGAAGGCGTCCCCTCCCGCTCGACGAAGCGCGCCCGCACGACCGGATCGGTCCAGGTGACGAGATAGCGCTGCCCGTTCCAGACCACCGCCGGGCCGGAGGTGAAGAAGCCGGACGTCGGCGGCTCGGAGAGGAGCGGCTGCACGGCGACGGAGCCGCTGCGCGAGACGATGGCGACCCCGATGCGGCGCGCATTGACCCAAGTGACGAGGAAGCCGTTGCCGTCGCTGGCAGCCGAGGCGAGCGAGACCTCGCCCGACGCGATACGGAACGCCCGGCCGATGGGATGGAAGGAGCGGTCGACGAGCAGGCCCCAGACGCTGTTGCTGTCGCCGACGAACTGCGTGCTCGTCACGACCAGGTACTCCTCGCCGTTCCAAGCCAGGGCCAGGTGGCCGAACAGGCCGAACGCCGGCGCGTCGGCGTACTCGGAGCGCGGGATGAGGCGGTTGTCGCCGGCGTCGCCGGGCTTGACGCGCGTGAAGCGGATGCCGCCCTCGAAGCCGAAGCGGGGGTCCATCAGGTGCGCCACCACGTACTCGTCGCCGTTCCAGACGATGGCCGGCGCGGTATCGGTCTCGACGCTTGGCGTGACGTCGAAATTCGGGCCGGGCGTGCCGTCGGGCGCGATGCGCGCCGCGTAGACCTCGCGCTCCGGCGCATTCGGCGTGGCCGAGGGAAGCTCGACCAGGGCCCGCTCGTCGCGCCAGGCGGCGAGCGCGTCCGTGCCGTTGCCGGCCAACACGGGCGAGGACTGCGCGCCGGTCGCGGGGCGAAGCACCGGGGCGGCTACGGGGATGTCGGCGAAGAGGGGAAACGCGACGAGGAGAGAGAGGAGGATCACCGGGGCAGTTCGCATACCATTCGGCTCTTGTACGTGGCGAAGAAAGCAGTCGTCCTGCTCAGTGGCGGACTCGACAGCGCGACGGTGCTGGCCATCGCGAGGAACGAGGGGCGGGAGTGTCTCGCCCTCTCGTTCGTCTACGGCCAGCGGCACGAGATCGAGCTGCGGGCGGCGGAGCGGGTGGCGGGGGCGATGGCGATCGAGGAGCATGTCGTCTATCCGCTCGACCTTCGCCTGTTCGGTGCCAGCGCGCTGACCGCGGACATCGACGTGCCGAAGGATGCCGTCGACGCGCCGGGCATCCCCGTCACGTACGTGCCGGCGCGGAACACGGTGTTCCTCTCGATCGCGCTGGCGCTGGCCGAGGCAAGAGGAGCCGAGGAGATCTGGATCGGCGTGAATGCGGTCGACTACAGCGGGTACCCCGATTGCCGGCCGCAGTTCCTCGACGCGTTCCAGGCGGTCATCCGCAACGGCACGAAGAGCGGCCTGGAGCGCGATGAGCCGCGCCTCGTCGCCCCCCTGCTCCACCTCACCAAGGCGGACATCATCCGCCGCGGCGTCGCCCTCGGCGTCGACTATGGGCTGACGCACTCCTGCTACGACCCCGACGGCGAGGGGCGGGCGTGCGGGCACTGCGACTCGTGTTTGTTGCGGAAACGCGGGTTTGAGGAGGCGGGGGTTCTGGACCTCACTCCCTACCAAACGATGAACGATGAGAGATGAACGATGAACAAAAGCAGGCCCTCACCTCGTTCATCGTTCATCCTTCATCATTCATCATTCATCAACCACTCATGCTCCGCATCACCGAGATCTTCCACAGCATCCAAGGCGAGTCGTCGCACGTGGGGCGGCCGTGCGTCTTCGTCCGCCTCGCCGGCTGCAACCTCCGCTGCCGCTGGTGCGACTCGGAGTACACCTTCACCGGCGGCGAGAAGACCTCGCTCGATGACGTGCTGGCGCGCGTCGCGGCGTACCGCTGCAACCTCGTGGAGGTGACGGGCGGCGAGCCGCTGGCGCAGGCGGAATCATTGGATCTGATCAAGAGGCTCCTCGACGAGGGATATGAGGTGCTGATCGAGACGTCAGGCTCGATCGACGTCGGACCGGTCGACCGGCGGGCGAAGCTGATCCTCGACATCAAGTGTCCCGGCTCCGGCGAGGTCACCAGGAACCGCTGGGAAAACCTCGGGCATCTCACACCCGGCCACGACGAGATCAAGTTCGTGCTCGCCGACCGGACCGACTACGACTGGGCACGCGCCGCGATCGAGGAGCGGGGGCTGGAGCGCTTCACCGTCCTCTTCTCGCCCGTGTGGGGCGAGCTGGAGCTGAAGCCGCTGGCGGAGTGGATGCTGGCCGACCGCGTGCCGGCCCGGCTTCAGACACAATTGCACAAGCACATCTGGGGCGCCGACGCCCGAGGAGTCTGATTGAAACCTGTACTGGATCACATCGGGATTGCGGTGCGCTCGCTGGATGCCGCGCGCATCTACGAAGCGCTGGGATTGACCATCGAGCACGTCGAGACGGTCGAGACGCAGGGCGTGAAGACGGCGTTCCTCTCCGTGGGCGACTCCAATCTCGAATTACTGGAGCCGACCTCGCCCCAGTCGGCCGTCGGCAAGTTCATCGAGAAGCGCGGCGAAGGGATCCATCACATCTGCCTGCGCGTGGACAACATCGAGGAGCAGTTGGCAAAGCTGAAGGCGGAGGGCTTCCGGCTGATCAACGAGGCGCCGGTGCCGGGGGCGCATGGCTGCCGCGTGGCGTTCCTCCATCCCGCAGCCGGTAACGGCGTGCTCATCGAGCTGAGCGAGAAGGCATGATCGAAGGCTTCGACCAGAACGCGCTGGTCATCGTCAACCTGGTGAACCCGAAGGAGAAGTTCTTCGGCGTGCTGCGGGCGCTCTCGCCGGCGGGGGTGACGATGCAGGCCATCAACCTCGACTCGTTCGACGACTGGATCCGCCAGCTCGCCCGCGACGATGAGCCGTCCATCGACGTATTCACGATGTTCGTGCCGCTGTTCCGCGTCGAGCGCATCTTCCTCGACGAGCCGGCGGGCGCGATCAAGTCCTACTCGCAGAGGTTCGAAGATGTCGTGGGCATCCCGATTCAGCAGCATTTGGGCATCTGATGTATCTTCCGCCGCCATGAGAACGCTCACCCGCAGAATCACGGCCCTGCTGGCCGTCGCGCTCCTCGCGGCGGCCCTCGGCGGCTGCAACAAGGAAGACGACTCCGACGAGGCCGATGCCTTCAGCTTCGTCACCTATCCGGGCTCGCGCTACCTGGCCCAGCTC
>DATEOX010000383.1:0-2104 GCA_035273585.1 Thermoanaerobaculia bacterium | reverse complement strand
GTTCGCATCGAGGGCTGCGTTCAGCGTGCGCCGCACCAGCGCGCCGTCGGTGGTGAAGCGGAGGCGGACCTGCGACTGGCGCGCGTCGGGGGTGACGATCATCGCCTCGTCGCCGTTGCGCATCATGTTGGTCACGAACTGGCCGAGCTGGCGCTGGAGCGTGCGCCGGGTGACCGGATGGAGCGACATCGCGTCGATGACGAAGACGAGCTTGCGCGTGACCGGCGCCTGCGCGTTGTCCGCGTTCGGCGACGCGCTGTCCGTTCGCGCGGACGCCGCGGAGCTGTACGCGGAGAAGTTGGAGAGCGGCTGCGACACGCCGTCCTCGAGAATTTCGAAGTCCTCCTGGCGCAGCCCGGCCACCGGTTTCCCATGCCGGTCCGCGACCACGACATCGACGTTATTCACTTGCACGTCAAACGTTTCGACGTACGGGGCGACTGCCTGCTGCTGCGCGAAGAGTGGGACGGTTGCGGCGATGAACAGCACTGCGAAGAACCGTTTCATCTGCTCTCCTCTCGATGGTCCGGCGGTGGCGGCCTTCGCACGGCGCGTGCCGCGCTACTTCGCATCAACATCCATCGTCCCGAAGCCCGCAAGCCTCGAAACAGGATCAAACACGCCGACCGCGATGCGGTACTTGCCGGGCGAGACGCGGAGCTTCGTCTCGTACGTGAAGTACCGTCCGCGGGCCTTCTCCAGCTCGCCGGCCGGGACGTCGATGGCCTGCTCGCGGTCCTCGCCCGCGGCAAAGTCGGCGCGCTGGCCGAGGGCGGCGAAGTGGACGCGGAACGTGGCGCGGTGGCCAGTGTCGGTCTGGAGGAACGTCAGGTTCTGCAGCGGGATGCGGACGATGACCGGGATGATCACGCGGCGGTCCTGGCGCGCGAGCGGGCCGAGCTCGGCGGCGATGCCGAGCTCGTTCACGTTGCTCGTCCGGAGCAGCGCGGCCACGGTCAGGTCTTCCATCTCCTGGGCGGGCGACTTGCGCACGACGTCGCGCCGGGCGCGGACGCGCAGCTCCGGGCGATCCTTCACCCGCACCTCGACCCGATGCGGCTTGTCGGTGTCGCTCTCCGTCGCGCGGTAGCCGAGGGAGTAGTAAGCGGTGAGGTCGTCGGCGATCTGGCGGAAGGTGGTCGGGACGCTCGCGTCGCCGCGGAAGTACTTCCCGCCCGTGGCGTCGGAGAACGTGTTGAAGGTCAGCTCGTTCTGGGTGATCTCGGACTGGATGTCGCGCGGCGGACCGCCGCCGCCGCGGGCGCGGCCGATGTCCGGGCCGCCGATGACGTCCGCCATGGCGTAGGCCGGCTGGAGCGAGTAGATGGTCACGCCGTTCGCCGCCGCGGTGCGGGCCACCTCGCTGATGCGCGGCGAGAGGTCGTAGAAGTCCCGCCCCATCTGCGGCAGGCCCCACTCTCTGCGCCAGAGCTGGTCGACGACGTCTTTGCCGGGCGTGGCCGGCAGCGAGGTGGCGACCAGGACCAGCACTTTCTTCCCCGGCATGCCGCTCATGCCGGCCACGATGCCCCGCAGGTGGCCGAGCCGCTGCTCGACGCGCCGGCGGACGGAGTCGGCGTAGCTCTGGATGACGAGGCGCATCTCCTCCGGGGTGCCGGCTCTGGCGACCGCGGTCTCCAGGTAGCGCAGCTCGGCCGCGTCCTGCGTGTAGGCCCGCGAGTCGGTGGCGGCGATGATTTTCTCCAGCGTCTTGCCCACTGCCGCGCGGTCGGAGGTGAACGGCAGCGCGATCTTCGTCGCTGCGGCCGGGGTGAGGATCATCGCCTCGTCACCCGGCTGCATGCTCCCTTGCAGCAGCTCCTTCGCGCTCCCCGCGAGCTTCCGCCGGGTGACCGGATGGAGGGCCATCTCGTCGACGAAGAAGACGAAGCGGCGGGCGGCCCGGGCCGGCGCGTCGGGTGTCATCCTGAGCCCCGCAGAGGGCGAAGGATCCCCACCGATCTTGCCCGGAGATCCTTCGCCGTCGCCGCGGCTCAGGATGACATCCGCGTACTCCGCAAAGTTCGTCACCGCCTGCGGCTTCCCATCCTCGAGGACGACGAAGTCCTCCTTACGCAGGCCGCGCACCGCCTTGCCCGCGCGG
>DATEOX010000382.1:0-8550 GCA_035273585.1 Thermoanaerobaculia bacterium | reverse complement strand
TGATGAAGGACAGCCCGATGGAGGTCTACCTCATGAACACCGGCTCCATCGGCGGCGACGGCAAAGCCGAAGGTTCGAAGAAGGTCAAGATCCAGCACTCCTCGGCGGTCGTGAAAGCCATCGCCGAAGGCACGATCAAGTGGGAGAAGGACCCCGACTTCGGCTACCTCGTAGCGACTGAAGTCCCGGGCATCGACGACGCCGACTACCTCCAGCCGAAGAAGATGTACGAGCGGCAGGGGAGGCTCGACGAGTACAACCAGCTCGTGAACAAGTACAACGACGATCGCCGGGCCTACCTGCGCAAGTGGAAGGGGCTGAGCGAGGAGATCGTGAACGCGATCTGATCACCCCTCCTCCGCGACAAGAACCCTCTCCCCGCAAGCGGGGCGAGGGTGGCGCGAAGCGCCGGGTGAGGGGGCGCTCCTCACGTCTCCACGTGCACGAACATGTACACGGCCGCGATGGAGAACAGGATGTTCGCGCTCCACGCGGCGAGCACCGCCGGCAGGTTGCCCACTTCGCCGAATTTCGTGAACAGGACGAATACCACCCAATAGAGGATCCCCAGCACCAGGGCGATGCCGAAGCCGTACAGCGCGCCGCGCTTGCCGATGCGGAAGGCGAACGGCAGCGCGATGAGCGCCATCACCAGGCTCAGCGCCGGCCACGACGTCTTCGCGTACAGCTTCACGGTCAGCTCCTCGGCCGAATAGCCCGAGTTGCGGATCGAGCTCACGTATCGCCTGAGCTGCGCGAACGTCATCTGGTCGGGTGACTTCGCCTCGGTGGCAAAGTCCTCCGGCTTCTCCGCGTAGAACAAGCGCAACGGCTGGACAATCGGCGAGAATGTCGAGGCGCCGCTGTCGGTGAAGGAGCGCATCCAGCCGTTCTCGAACGCCCATCCCTGGCCGTCCCACCGCGCCCGCTCCGCGTACACGCGGCGCGTGATGCGGAACTCGGTCGGGTGCAGCTCGAAGACCTGCACCTGCGAGAGCACCTTCTCCCGCCGGTCGTAGGAGAGGAAGTTGATCAGGTACCGCCCCTTGCCCAGAAACCAGGTCTTCTGCTGGCTGGAGAGGCCGACGGTCGACGTCCGGCCGCGGATCACGTTCTCCAGCTTCATGGCCCGCTCGTTGGCGAAGGGCAGGATGAAATCCAGGAGAAAGTAGGCGAAGACGCTGAGCACCGCCGCCACGACGACGATGGGCAGCGAGACGCGATACAGCGAGACGCCGCCCGACTTGAGCGCCGTCACCTCGTTGTTCTTCGCCAGCAGCCCGAACGTGACGAGCGTCGACACGAGCACGGAGATCGGCAGCGTGTAGTTGAGGACGTAGAAGATCTGGAAGCGGTAGTAGCTCAGCACCATCGAGCCGGGGATGTGGTTGCGCCGGATGTCGTTGGCCAGGTCGGTGTAGCTGATGATCATGAAGAGGGCGACGGTGGAGATCAGCACGAGGCCGAGGACCTTCACGAACTCGCGCAGGATGTAGCGGTCGAGGATGTTCGGGAAGGTGATGTCCAGGCTATTGAGGATCGTCGGCTCGTCCTGGATCGGCTCCGCCGCCGCGGCCACGCCGGTCGCCGCCGCCTCCCGCTGCCGCTCGCGCCGCGCCTTCCGGGCGCGCATCACGCCCGTCAAACGGGTGAGCAGTCCGCCTTCCGTCCGCTGCCCGGAGTCGCGGCTGGCGCGCGTCAACAGGAAGATGCCGAGGGTGAGGAGGATGATGTTCGCCAGCCACATCCCAAGCCAGGGAGGGATCTTGCCGGCGGCGGCCATGTGCTCGCCGTTGATGATCAGCACGTAGTAGAAGACGATGATGGCAATACTTAAAGAGAAACCTGAGCTTTTGCCGCCGCGCCGGTTGGTGATGCCGAGCGGCAGCCCGAGGACGCCGAAGACGATGCAGGCGAACGGGATGGAGAACTTCTTGTGGATCTCGACCCAGGCCAGGCGGAAGGTGTCGGGGTCGCCGTGGCGCAGGTCGCGGGCCTGGGAGAGCAGTTGCTTCAGGTCGAGCTCCCGCAGCGAACGGGAGATCTGGCTGCTGTCGACGACGTTCTTGTCCGGCAGCAGGATGCGCTGCGTCTCGTTGCGGTTCAGGTCGTAACGATCCGGCTTGCGCGGATCCCAGACGTGCGTCTCGGCCTGCTTGAGGTTCAGCCAGACCTGGTGCGTCGACTTGACGATGGAGAGGTTGCCGCTCTGCGCGGCGATGATCCGCTGGCCGCCGCCGTGCGCGGCGAGCGCGCTGGCCGTCGGCGCCGTCTCCCGCGAGGCATTGATCACCGCCTGCGGATTCGAGAGGTCCTGACCCTCGTCGCCGCGCGTGTCGGCCACGAAGACGCCTTTCCAGGCGCCGGTGCGCGTGTCGACGTCGTTCACGTAGATCATCAGGTTCTCGTAGTCGTCGTAGAAGACGCGCGGCTTGATCTCCTTGGCCACGGACGACGTGAAGACCTCGGCGCGCAACGCGACGAAGTTCCGGTTGCCCTTTGGCAGGACGAAGTTCGTCAGGTAGAGGCTGAGGAGGAACATCACGAAGCTGAAGACGAAGACCGGGCGGTAGATGGTCCGGGTGGAGACGCCCAGGCTGCGCATGGCGATGATCTCGGAGTCGGACGAGAGGCGGCCGACGGCGATGAGAATGCCGAAGAGCAGCGACATCGGGACGGTGAGGACGACGATGTGCGGCAGCGACCAGAGGAGCAGCTTGCCGACGGTGGCCATGCTCAGGGAGCGCTTGATGATGACGCCCGCCAGGTCGAAGAGCCGCTGCATGAGGATGAGCGACGTGTAGAAGGTGAAGCCCAGGACGGTGGGGCCGACCATCTCCTTGAGGATGTAGCGGGTCAGGATCTTCATCGGAGGCAATTGTAGTGATGCGGAGGGTTTAAACAGATTTCCTCAGCGTCCGGTAAGATAGATTATGTTAAGTTTGAGAATCGCTATCGGTTATCGGTTGTCAGTAGAGCTACCGACAACTGACAACCGACAACGGTTTTCGTCCCCGCTCCTCAGGCAGCCAGCACGTCCGACATCACCGCCACCGCCGTCGGCATCGCCCCCGCCCCCCTCCCGACCAGCAGCAGCTCGCCCGCCGCCCGCCCGCGCACGACCACTGCGTTGTTCTCCTCGCGCACCGCGGCGAGCGGATGGCCGAACGGGATGACGCGCGGCTCGACGACCAGCGCCACTCCGCCCGCCACCCGCGTCGCCTCGGCCACGAGCCGCACGACGCCGCGCGCCGTGCGGGCCACCGTCACCTCCCGGATGCCGGTCACCGACATCCGCCGCACCGGCGCCTCGAATGCCAGCCCGGCCAGGATGCGCAGCTTCTGGGCGGCATCCACGCCGTCCACATCGAGCGATGCATCCGCCTCGGCGAACCCGCGCTCGCGCGCGGCGGTCAGCGCCTCATCGAACGACAGGCCATCCTCCATCCGCGTCAGGATGAAGTTCGAGGTGCCGTTCAGGATGCCGCCGATGCTCTCGACCGAGTCGCCGGCCAGGCCGTCGCGCAGCGCCCGGACGATCGGGATCGCGCCGCAGACGCTGGCCTCGAAGCCGATCGACGTCCCTTGCCGCGCCGCGGCCGCGAACAGCTCGCGGCCGTGGGTCGCGAGGAGCGCCTTGTTCGCCGTCACGACCCGCCGCCGCCGGGCCAGCGCGCGCCGGACGTACAGGCCGGCGGAGTGCACGCCGCCCACGAGCTCGATGACGACGTCGCAGTCGCCGTCAATCGCCTCCGTGGCGCAGGTCGTGATCAGTGACGGGTCGACGCCCGGCCGCTCCCTGGCCCGGTCGCGGACGAGGATCCGTCCGATTTCCAGCTCCACGCCAAAGCGGGCGGCGATCCGCCGCCGCTCGGCCTCGGCCAGCCGGACGAAGCCGGCGCCGACGGTGCCGCATCCGAGGAGCGCCACGCGCAGGCGCCTCATGCGACACGCTCCGCGCCGGCGGCGCGCGTCCGGCGCAGCGCCTGCTCGAGGTCGTCGATCAGGTCGCGCACATCCTCGAGGCCGACCGAGAGGCGGATCAGGCTGTCGCTGATGCCCACTCCCCGCCTCACCTCCGGCTCGACCGAGGCGTGGGTCATCGTCGCCGGATGGCAGAAGAGGCTCTTCACGCCGCCGAGGGATTCGGCGAGCGTCCAGAGGTGCGGGCGGCGGGTGAAGGCGCGCGTCTCATCGAGATCGCAGTGGAGCTCGAAGGAGACGATCGCGCCGAAGCGGGTCATCTGCTGCCGGGCCACGGCGTGCGTCGGGTCGTCGACGAAGCCTGGATAGTAGACGCGGCGCACGGACGGCTGGGCCACGAGCCAGCGGGCCAGGAGCTCGGCGCTCGAACAGTGGCGCTCCACGCGCAGGCCGAGGGTCTTGATGCCGCGCAGGATGAGGAAGCAGTCCTGCGGGCCGGGCACCGCGCCGATGGCGTTCTGCAGGAACTTGAGATCGGCGTGCAGAGCGTCGTCGTCGAGCAGCACCGCGCCGCCGAGGACGTCGCTGTGGCCGTTGATGTACTTGGTGGTCGAGTGGATGACGATGTCCGCGCCGAGCGTGAGCGGCTGCTGGAGCACCGGCGTGGCGAAGGTGTTGTCGACCACGGTGCGGATACCGGCCGCGCGGGCGATGGCTGCGCACGCGGCGATGTCCGTCACCTTGAGCAGCGGGTTCGACGGCGTCTCCAGCCAGAGCAGCTTCGTCTCCGGCCGGAGCGCCTGCTCGACGGCCGCAGGCGACGTGGTATCGACGAAGGTGAAGTGGACGCCGAAGCGGGCGAAGACCTTGGTGAAGATCCGCCATGCGCCGCCGTAGAGGTCCTGGCTGGAGACGACGTGATCGCCGGCGCTGAGCAGCGAGAGGACGGCATGGATGGCCGCCATCCCGCTGGAAAAGGCGAGGCCGTGCCGCGCCCCTTCGAGCGCGGCGAGGTTCTCCTCCAGCGCGCGCCGCGTCGGATGATCGGTGCGCGCGTAACAGAACCCGCGGTTGACGCCGGGCTCCGTCTGGCGGAAGGTCGAGGTCTGATAGATGGGCGTGTTGACGGCGCCGGTCGCGGGGTCGTCGGATTGACCGGCGTGGATCGCACGGGTGTCGAAACGATAGGCCATGATTTCTCCTCCTGCGAGAGAACGTGCTTTGCGTTAGCGGAGGGAGCAGGTCGCGGAGGGACCCGGGTCGAGGACGCGTCTTACGCGTCTGCGCCCGGGCGACGCATCATCATGTAGGCCTGGAGCGTCATTGGCGGGCGACGATACGCCGCTTCACGGCGGAATGCAACAGCAGCGCGCAGCGGGTGCCGAGCAGGCGCGCGGCGAGGCGCATCCACCACTGGCGCTCCTCATCGCGCGGCGCAAAGTGCGGGTCGAGCTCGAAGACCTTGCGCAGCTCGCACTCGAACGTCTCGCGGTCTTGCAGGGCGCAGACGCGCAGCTCCTTGTACCAGTACTGCGCCAGGCGCTTGCGGCGGGCGGGCGTGTTCGCCGCCCGCTCCAGCTCGCGCATGATGATGAAGTGGTCGTGGGCGTTGTCGAGCATCGTGTGGGCGGACGTCACCCGCTCGCCGCCGTGCTCGCGCAGGATGTAGGCGATGCCGTCGCGGCGGACGAGCTTCCCGCCGCCAAGGACCGTGCGCACCCAGAACTCCCAGTCATCCATCTTCTTCACAGCCGGGTTCCAGCGGAAGCGCTCCAGGTACGAGCGGCGGTACAGCGCGGCCGTCGTCGGCACCGCGGCGCCGGCGAGCAGCACATCCTCGATCGGGCGGTCGAGCAGCGGCGCGCGACCGATGCGGCGCGTGCCGTCCGCCTGCAGATCGACCCAGCCGCTTGCGACGATGTCCGCGCGTGTAGCGCGGGCCAGCGCCACCTCCTCGGCCAGGCTGCCGGGCTCCAGCAGGTCATCGGAGTCGAGGAACTTCACGAACTCCCCCCTCGCCTCCTCCAGGCCGCGGTTGCGCGCCGCGTGATGCCCCTGGTTCGTCGGCTGGCGCAGGAGCGTGATGTCGCAGCCGGCGAGGCGCTCAATCGTGTCGTCCGTCGAGGCGTCATCCACCACGATCACCTCCACGCCCGGCCCGAGGGCGGAGGCGACCGCCTGGCCGACCATCGCGGCGCGGTTCCAGGTGGGGATGACGACCGAGACGTCGATCACATCATTCGGCTTCGAGCCGCTGCAGGAGCGTCCGCAGCGCATCGATCACTTCGCTCTTCTCCACGTTCGGCTTGCGGAAGGCGAGGTTGAGGCTGAACGGGAGCGACTTGTCCTTCACCTCGAAGACGTAATTCTTCGGCCGGCCGGCCTTCTTCGACTCCGGCTTCGCCGCGGTCTGCCGGCGCAGGTCCTCGCGCGTCAGCTCCCCCGCCGCGAACGACCGCACCACCTGCTCCATCGCCTCCTCGGTGCCGGCGCGCGCCACCTGCACGAGTACCGACTTGTTCGACACGCCCGCCTCGCGGCACATGGCCCGGATGCGATCGGGGATGTCGTTGATGAGCAGCGTCTCGGTGATCGTCGTGCGCGACTTGCCGATCACCTGGGAGATCTTCTCGTGCGTGTAGCCGAACTTCTGCTGCAGGGCCTGGAACCCCTCTGCCTCTTCGAACGGCGTGAGGTCCTTGCGCTGGATGTTCTCGATGAGGGCGATCTCGAGCTGTTCCTTGTCGTCGACGTCCAGCTCGATGGCCGGGATCTCGTCCAGGCCGGCCAGGGTCGCGGCCCGGTAGCGGCGCTCGCCGGAGATGATCTGGTAGCGGTTCGGCCCGATCTGGCGGACGAGGATCGGCTCGAGCACCCCCTTCTCCCGGATCGACGCCGCCAGTTCCTCGATGTTCCCGAGCTGCGTGCGCGGCTGCTCGCTGTTCGGCTCGACCACTTCCAGCGGGAGCATCGTCCCGATGTGTCGCCCCGAGCGGCGGGTCAGCTCGTCCACGAAGTGGGCGTCGTGGCGCATCGTCGTGCGCTCGGGTAATCCGCGTTTCATGGCCATAGGACTCCGGAATGATGAAGGATGAATGATGAAGGATGAACGTCCGGGTACCGCTGCGGTTCATCATTCATCATTCATCATTCATCCTTTCTACACGCGAGACAGGATCTCCTCCGACAGCGAGTAATACTCGTTCGCGCCGCTCGACTTCGGGGCGAAGGTGAAGATCGACTCCTTGTAGGCCGGGCTCTCCTCCAGCCGGATCGACTTCGTGATGATGGTGTTGAAGAGCCGCTCGCCGAAGACCTGGCCGATCTGCTCGTGAATGTCCTTGGCCAGCGTCGTTCGGCGGTCGTGCATCGTGATGACCACGCCGAGGAGCTGCAGGTTCGGATTCGGGCGGGCCTTGATCTTGTCGATCGTCTCCAGCAGGTCGTCCGTCCCCTCCAGCGCGAAATACGACGACTGGATCGGGACCAGGACGTGCGTGGAGGCGACGAGCGCGTTGACCGTGATCATGCCCAGCGTCGGCGGCGTGTCGATGAAGATGTAGTCGTACTCGTTGGCCGACTTCGCGATCTTGTCCTTCAGGCGGAAGGGCCCGTCCAGCTCCCCGATCAGCTTCGACTCCAGCTTGGCCAGCGCGATGCGCGACGGCGCGAGCCAGAGGTGCTCGACCGGCGTGGGGACGATGACGTCCTCGAAGCCGAGCTCCTCGCTGACCAGGACGTCGAACATGGAGCGGGATACCGACCGCGGGTCGACGTAGCTCATCGTCGAGTTGGCCTGCGGATCGAGATCGATGAGGAGGGTCTTGAAGCCTTTGTTGGCGACGGCCGCGGCGAGATTGATCGTGGTGGTCGTCTTGCCGACGCCCCCCTTCTGGTTGGCAACCGTGATGATCATGTGACCTGCGGCGATTCTAGTGAGCGCGCATGCCGATGGGAAGAGATTTAGACTGAGCGCCGATGCAGTCTCACTTCGGCCACACGCAACTGCTCGGAAACGCGGGCGGCTTCACCGTTTCGGTGGTCTCGTTCCGCCCCTGCGCGCGCCTCCCCGAGCACGCCCACGACGAGCCGCAGCTCTCGATGGTGTTCGAGGGCGGGATGCTCGAAGTCGGCTCCGCGTTCGGCCAGGTCGAGGCGCCGTCGGGCGCCGGATATCGCCCCGCGGGCTACCGGCATACGAACGACTTCTCCCCCGCCGCGGAGACGCGCGGCCTGATCATCGATGTGCACGGCGAGGAGTGGGCCCGCCTCGGTCCGCTCTTCGGGGCGGAGGCGCGGTATGCCGTCTCCCCTCGGCTGCCGTCGCTCTTCCGCCGCATCCACGAGGAGCTGACCGGCAGCAGCCCGGCGCAGGAGCTCGCCCTGGAGGCGGCCATCCTTGACTTCGCCGCCTGCTTCGCCCGCGCGCTGGAGCCGCTCGATCTCGCCGCGGCGGTGGACGCCTCGCTGGAAGCGGATCCGGCGCGGAGGTGGGATGCCTCCTCGCTCGCCCTTGCCCTCGGCGTAACCGTCGAGGAGGTCGCGGCCATCGGCTCGCTCCCCCGCCTCCTGCTGCGTACGCGCGTACGGGTGGCGGAGCGGCTGCTGCTCGAGACGCGCGAGCCG
>DATEOX010000381.1:0-3746 GCA_035273585.1 Thermoanaerobaculia bacterium | reverse complement strand
CGTCCCGCCCGCCAGCGGCGGTACGTCTCGTGCCGCCGAAACGTGTACGCACCGCCGGGCGAGCCGCCCGACGGCTGGCGGGCGGGACGCCCGCTCACCGCACGAACATCCGCCGAAACCGCGCCACGTGCGCGGTGAACGCCTTCCCCCGCGCCGCGAGGTCGGTGCCGGCGTGCCGCTCGCCCGTCAGCACTTCGAGAGCGCGGAGCGCGCCGAGGTCGGCGATCGGCGCGACGTTCTCCCAGCGGCGGTCGATGAATCCGAGGGGGATGCGATGGCGCGGGCGGATGACGATCACGCGATCCGCGAGGTGGGCGGGGATGACGTGCTCGTAGTCGAGGTTGTTGCGATAGAGGCCGCCCTCGCTCTCGCCCTTGGACGCCATGAGCACGACCATGTCGCAGCCGCGATCGAGCAGCGCCTCGTACGGGGCGTTGTTCGACCAGGCGCCGTCGCCGTAGCGCTCGCCGTCGATGAGCGGCGCGTGGGTGTAGAAGGGCGGGAGGTAGTTGCTGGCCAGGAGGATGCGGAACGGATCGGAGGCCGCTTTCGCATCGACGATCACGTTCGCCTTGTCGCGCAATCGGGTCAGCGAGACGTACAGCGGCAGGCCGGCGGCGATCCGCTCCGCGGTCACGTAGCGCTTGAAGGCACGGGCGTGAAGGCGGGGCCAGATGAACGGCGAGTGGCCATCGGGCGCGAGGAGGTTGCGCAGGTCGACGGCCGGCATGCGGCAGAAGAAGCGCCAGTAGTTCCGCATCCGCCGCCAGTTGCCCGCCGCGACGGCCGCCGCGTTCCAGACGCCGACCGAGACGCCGAGACACATCGCCGGCTCGATGCCGTGCGCGTAGAGCGTCTCCACCACGCCGACCTGGAACGCGCAGCGCGCCGCGCCGCCGGAGAAGAGGAGACCGACCCGCCGCGCGCGCCGCAACCGCTCCAGCGCGTCGCTCACGACAGCGCCCGGAAGCCGGTGTCGGCGGACGGCAGCGCCTCGCGGTTGCGGTCGAGCCGCGTCACGACCCACTGTTCGCCGCGCCGCTCGACCTCGACGACCACCGAGGCCCACATCCCGCCGTCGAGGTTCTCGCTCCAGCGGAACCTGCTGCCGGCGCCGCCGCCGCGCAGGAACTCCTCCGCCATCTCGATCAGCTCGGGTCCGCCTTTGTGGTCGCAGGGCATGGGGATCAGGAGTGTACGCCGGGCGCCTCGTGCCCGGAGCGCGCGACGTATTCGAGGTACGAGCCGCCGTAGGTCAGCGGCTCCTCGCCGAGCTCGAGCACGCGATTGGCCAGTCCGCGCAGGAACGTGCGGTCGTGGGAGACGAAGAGCATCGTTCCCTCGAAGTCCTTCAGAGCCTCGACGAGCATCTCCTTCGTGGCCAGGTCGAGATGGTTGGTGGGCTCGTCGAGGACGAGAAAATTCGGCGGGTCGAGGAGCATGCGCGCCATGACCAGGCGTGATTTCTCGCCGCCGGAGAGCGAGCGGATCTTCTTCTCCACGTCGTCGCCGGAGAACTGGAACGCGCCGAGGAGGTTGCGCAGCACTCCGACGCCCTCCAGCGGAAAATCCTTCTGGATCTGTTCCCAGACGGTGAGGTCGGGGTCGAGGAGGTCGAGCGACTGCTGGGCGAAGTAGCCCATCTTCAGGCTCGCCCCGAGACGGACGTTGCCGGCGTCGGGCGTGAGCGCGCCGGCGACCATCTTCAGGAGCGTCGACTTGCCGGCACCGTTCTTCCCCATCACGCACCACCGCTCGCCGCGTCTCACATGAAAGTCGAAGCCGTCGTAGATCGTGCGCGAGCCGAAGCGCTTGGCCACGCCGTCCAGCATGGCCACGTCGTCGCCGGAGCGGCCGGGGGAGCGGAACTCGAACTTCATCGTCTTCCGCTTCTTCGGCGGCTCGATCCGCTCCTGCTTCTCCAGCGCCTTGATCCGGCTCTGCACCTGCGCCGCCTTTGCCGCGTGCGCGGAGAAGCGGTCGATGAAGCGCTGCTCTTTGGCCAGCTTTGCCTGCTGCCGCGCGTACTGCGCCTCCTGGTTCGCCTCCCGTTGCTCGCGCTCCCGGACGTAGAAGTCGTAGTCGCCGGAGTAGGTGATGATGTCCCCCTCGTCGATCTCCAGCACCTTGGAGACGATGCGGTTCATGAAGTCGCGGTCGTGCGAGGTCATGAGGATCGTGGACGGCACGGACTTGAGGAACTTCTCCAGCCAGAGGATGGACTCGATGTCGAGGTGGTTGGTCGGCTCGTCGAGGAGGAGCACGTCGAAGTTGCCGAGGAGGATGCGGGCCATGGAGACGCGCATCTTCCAGCCGCCGGAGAGCGCGCCGACGTCGCCGTCGATCTGCTCGTCGGAGAAGCCGAGGCCGTGCATGACCTCGCGGGCGCGGGCCTCCAGCTCGTAGCCGCCGAGGTGCTGATACTCCTCCTGCACGTGGCCGAAGCGCTCCAGGATCCGCTCCAGCTCGTCCGCGCGGTCGGGGTCGGACATGGCGTGCTCGAGCTCGATGAGCTCGTGATGGAGATCGCCTGCCCGCCCGCTGCCGGCGATGGCCTCGTCGAGCGCGGGGCGGCCGGACATCTCGTCCACCTCCTGCTTGAAGAGGCCGATGGTCACCCGCTTGGGAACGGTGACCGTGCCGTCGTCCGGCGCCTCCTCTCCGGTGATCATCCGGAAGAGCGTCGACTTGCCTGCGCCGTTGGGGCCGACGAGGCCCACTTTCTCGCCCGGGTTGAGCTGGAACGAGGCGTCGACGAAGAGCACCTGTTTCCCGTACTGCTTGGAGACGTTGGAGAAGGAGATCATGCGGGGCGGGGAAACAGGAAGCGCCGGCCGCGTCTTCCGCTGCCCCTCACCCCGGCCCTCTTCCCGCGCGGCGGGGAGAGGGTGCCGAAGGCGGGTGAGGGGTGGCCGCCGCGAATTCCTCCCCAGTGGCGATGCGCCCGTCCGGATCGATCACGTACTTGATGTCTTTGATACCGCGCCTGGCCAGCGCCGCGCGGAGCTCGCGGAGGGTGTGCGGGAACTGCGGGCCGATGGGGCCGGTGGCGGCGGCGAAGAAGAGGTCGGCCTGGAAGAGGATGCGCTCCTTCGGCAGCCAGGCGAAGAGCTGCTCCTCGACGTGGCTCGTGCGCAGGGCGAAGAGCTCGATGGTGTGAGTGGCGTCCTTCAGGGTGCGCGTACTCTTGACCGTTTCGATGACCGGCTTGCGCGTGAGATGAGCGAGCGCGTTGACCCAGCGGACGTTCGCCGGCGTGGTGATGATCGTCGCCCCGGCGTTGACGTACGCGGCCGTGCCGCCGGCGTGATCGCTGTGCGGATGGGTGAAGGCGAAGTAGCGGATCGGCTTGTCCGGGATCGTGCGATGGATGGCATCGATGGTCGTCTGCGCGGAAGCGATGCTGTTCGGTGCCTCGATGGCCACCACGTGGTCGGCCATCTCCACGAAGAGCGCATTGCCGCGCGCGGTGTCGGCCCAGACGCCGTCGGCCAGCTTGCGGATCTCCTCCTGCGGCGGCGCATCGGCACGGGGCATCGTCCAGCCTTTCGGCAGCGCAAAGTCGGGAGCCTCGCCGTCGATGGTGACCTCGCAGTCGAGCTCGCGGACGACGATGCCGTTCGTCGTCTCCACGCGGTGCGTGGGGAAGCCCTCGCGGTAGTTCGAGAACGTGATACTCGAAGGCACCGTGCCGAGGATCGGGTCGTCCTGCTGCTGCTCGATCGAGCGGAGGAGGTGCGTCTGCG